>NZ_PUWT01000228.1:0-1298 GCF_002968995.1 Photorhabdus hindustanensis | reverse complement strand
GATGGTAAAGGAAAGGCTGTGACTACTCCCCGCCGTAAAAACGGCGAGGCTTCCCACTTCTCAGGCCGCCACCGTCTTTATGACGGATTGACGCTGGCCTCCGTGGGCAGAGACGACGAGTCCCGCCGCCTGTAATTCTGTTATGCCCTTGCGCTGGATGTTGAGCGCCGCATTGATATCGCGGTCATGTTCGACTCGACAGAAAGGGCATTGCCAGAGCCGCTTACGCAGCGGCATTTCCAGCATTTTGTAACCGCAGCAATGGCAGGTTTTCGAACTGGCGAACCACTGATCCAGTTTGACCAGATGGACGCCTGCCGCTGCGGCTTTGTATTCCAGTTTCTTGATGAAGCCATGCCAGCCCGCATCCCCGATAGCGCGGGCAAGGTGGTGATTCTTCATCATGTTGGCCGATTTCAGCGTCTCCACAATTATCGCTTGGTTTTCGTCAACCATTGAACGAGACAGTTTGTGTTGAAAATCGGCGCGGGCATTCGCTACCCGCTCATGTACGGCGGCAAGCCTCTGTCGTGCTTTACGACGGTTGGCGCTGCCTTTTTGTTTCCGGGAGAGGGCCTTCTGTTTACGCCTCAGATTACGGCCGGCATTGATAAGATGACGGGGATTGGCCATCTTATCTCCGCTGGATTTGACAGCGTAGTGAGACAATCCCATATCCAAACCTGTCATCTGGGTTATCAAAGCGGGCTTCGCGGGCGCGGCCATGCCGTCATCACAGAGTATCGAGGCGTAGTATTTACCGGTGGCTGAACGGCTCAGCGTAATGCTTTTCACCTCTCCGGTCATTTCACGGTGCAGACGGGCTTCTATCGGCGATAATTTGGGTATTTTTATTGCTCCGTCCAACACCTTCACCCCGACACAATGATAGCTGGACTGCCTGCCATGCTTGCGTTTGAACGCCGGGAAGCGTGCTTTCAGCTTCGGATTAAAAAAGTGGGAAAACGCCATATCGAGGTTAATCACCGCCTGCTGCAAGGCGATGGCGTCATACGCTTTGAGCCAGGCATACCGGCGGGATTTTTTCGCCACTGACAGTAAGGGCTTGAGGTCTTTACGCGGGCTGAGGTTCACCCCGTGGCGTTGATAAGCGTGCTTCTTGATGTGGAGCGCCTTGTTGTACGCGAAACGGACCGCACCGAACTGAGCATTGAGATAATCAGCCTGTTCGGGTGTCGGGTAAATGCGGACTTTGGTGGCTCTTAACATCATCAGCGCTCATCGGGATAGTTTATGTATTTTAACCGCTTTTTTGGGCGTGYCCCCCCCCCCCCCGG
>NZ_PUWT01000227.1:0-567 GCF_002968995.1 Photorhabdus hindustanensis | reverse complement strand
ACCGACTTTGTGGCTCATGACTGGGGTGAAGTCGTAACAAGGTAACCGTAGGGGAACCTGCGGTTGGATCACCTCCTTACCTGAGATAGGTTAAGTGCAGTGCTCACACAGATTGTCTGATGAAAGTCGAGAGCAAGGGAGTCTGCGAAGCCGACCATAGGGTCCCCTTCGTCTAGAGGCCTAGGACACCGCCCTTTCACGGCGGTAACAGGGGTTCGAATCCCCTAGGGGACGCCACTTGCAGGATAACGGGTGAAAGGCGTTGTCGATGTGTCTTTAAGCGGATTTTAGGAATCTGTTTAGCGATATAAGCTCTTTAACAATCTGGAACAAGCTGAAAAATTGAAACACTCAGTAATATCGACAAGGTATTATTGGGGAGTCTCTCAAGCTGAACAATCCGAGACTTTTTCGGGTTGTGAGGTTAAGCGAATAAGCGTACACGGTGGATGCCTAGGCAGTCAGAGGCGATGAAGGACGTGCTAATCTGCGAAAAGCGTCGGTAAGCTGATATGAAGCGATATAGCCGGCGATGTCCGAATGGGGAAACCCAGTGCAATGCGTTGC
>NZ_PUWT01000226.1:0-710 GCF_002968995.1 Photorhabdus hindustanensis | reverse complement strand
TAAGTGCAGTGCTCACAACAGATTGTCTGATGAAAGTCGAGAGCAAGGGAGTCTGCGAAGCCGACCATAGGGTCCCCTTCGTCTAGAGGCCTAGGACACCGCCCTTTCACGGCGGTAACAGGGGTTCGAATCCCCTAGGGGACGCCACTTGCGGGATAACGGGTGAAAGGCGTTGTCATCAAGGTATCTTTAAGCGGATTAGTGATAATCGGTTTAGCGATATAAGCTCTTTAACAATCTGGAACAAGCTGAAAAATTGAAACACTCAGTAATATCGACGAGGTATTATTGGGGAGTCTCTCAAGCTGAACAATCCGAGACTCTTTCGGGTTGTGAGGTTAAGCGAATAAGCGTACACGGTGGATGCCTAGGCAGTCAGAGGCGATGAAGGACGTGCTAATCTGCGAAAAGCGTCGGTAAGCTGATATGAAGCGTCATAACCGGCGATGTCCGAATGGGGAAACCCAGTGCAATGCGTTGCACTATCATTAACTGAATCCATAGGTTAATGAGGCGAACCGGGGGAACTGAAACATCTCAGTACCCCGAGGAAAAGAAATCAACCGAGATTCCCCCAGTAGCGGCGAGCGAACGGGGAGCAGCCCAGAACCAGCATCAGCCATAGCATCAGAGGAACGGTCTGGAAAGGCCGGCGAGAGAGGGTGACAGCCCCGTACTCGAAGGTGGTATGGCTGTGAGTTCGACGAGTA
>NZ_PUWT01000225.1:0-1005 GCF_002968995.1 Photorhabdus hindustanensis | reverse complement strand
GGCGGTTTGCGCCGCGCTGTTGACGGCACCTCCGGCGGCGCCACTCAGCGCCACGGTTAAGCCGCTCTGTTTTTGTTCGGTTTTTGTCGTGGTGTGATGGCGGTTTTCCGCGCTGGTGATATCGACCTGTTGACCGGCCAGCGTCAGGTCTTTACCGGCAATCACCTCGCTGCCGTGAACCCGGAGCTGTTCTCCGGCGTTGAGACTCACGTTACCGTGGCTGCTGCCGACCGTGCTGCCTTTACTCAGCTGGCTATCACTGTCGGTGGTGACTTTCTGGCTGGCTTTGCCTAAGGTGAAGCCAATCCCCCCGGTGCCCATCAGGCCCGATTTTTTCTCCTGCCGCCAATGGGTTTCATCGTGCGCTTCGGCGGCGGTGGTGACGGTGAGCTGATGACCGGCGCTCAGGCTAACATCCTGCGTACCGGCGACATTGCTGCCGCTGATATTTAAGTCTTTACCGGCCTGGAGATTCACCTTATCGCCACTGAATGTGGTGCTCAGCGCCTGCCGGTCATGCACTTCGTCGTGGGTTTCCACTGACGATTTCGACAGCCAGCCTTTGTTGGTTTGCTTACTATGCTCCACTAAGTCTGAGGACGCGGTACCGGTGGTCAGCGTCAGGTTATTGCCGGCCTGCGCCGTCAGTTGTTGACCGGCGTTGACGTGGGCGGCGGTGGCGTTCAAATCCTGCCCGGCTTGCAGGGTCACCTCACCGGCGCCGGTTATCTGGCTGCCGATATCCTGTTGTTGGGTCAGATGGCGATAGTTATCTTTCCCCCAATTCCCTTGCTCTGTACGGCTCGTGCTTAAGACGTCCAGCGTCAGGTCATGGCCTGCGGTTATCTCGGTGTGACCGTCTTTACCGGCATTCTTGACGTCACTGGCGGGTGTGGCCGAACAGCCGTACCAGATAGCTGTTGCCTGGCAAAAATGCGGCATCATCGACACCTGCATCCATGCCTTCGCCTTTCTGTGTCAAGATACCGATAACTTGCATTGAGA
>NZ_PUWT01000223.1:0-1086 GCF_002968995.1 Photorhabdus hindustanensis | reverse complement strand
GTTGAATCAGTGTTTCCACACTGGTGGTTTGTTGAAGTTGTATCCTTAAGGCCAGTGAATTGACAAACATCCCAATCAGGGGCTGAGTTTGGGCATGGTGTCGGTTATCCGTCGGCGTCCCCAGAACGATATCATTTTGCCCGGATAATTTTGCCAGCGTGAGATAAAAGGCACTGAGCAGCACGGTATACAGGGTGGTTTCCTGTGCTTTTGCCAGATGCCTTAACTGTTCAGACAGCCGGGTGTTCAGCACAAACTTGCAATCTCGGCCCTGATAATTCACCCGTGTGGGTCTGGGATAATCGGTGGGCAAGGTTAGTGATTCATAACCGGACAGGGCTTGTTGCCAGTAAGCGAGCTGGTGTTCACGGACATCGCCCTGTAGATAGTCTCGTTGCCAGGCGGCGTAATCGCCGTAGGTAATCTCCAGCGGGGGAAGCGGGCTGTCACGACCTTCCCGTAAGGCGTGGTAAATCTCCGCCAGTTCAGCCATAAAGATATCGACCGACCAGCCGTCAATGGCAATATGGTGCCAGAGCATTAATAAGTAGTGTCGGCCAGACACCGAATAATGGCGCAGGCGCAGGCTGGGTTCTGCGGTCAAATCAAACGGGGTGGCTATTTCAGCCCGCACTGTGCTCAACAGCGTGCCAGCATTTTCACAGGGCTGGGACTGGATAACCCAATTTCTGTCCAGTTTCTGCGGGTAAACCTGTCCGTCATCATCGCTGCGGTACACCATCTTCATTACAGCATGGCGCTCAGCCAGCTGGTTAATGGCGGTTTCCAGCAGAGGCAGACAGGCATCATTATCCAGTTGAACCAGATAGGGGATATGGTAGGTATCGGAGCCTTGTTCAAATTGCTCGATAAAGAGCATCCGCTCCTGAGCAAACGATAAGGGATAACGCTCTCGTGCCAGATGAGGGATAACCGTATAAATCTGCTGTTCCATCTGGGTTGTCAGGCCCGCGATGGTTTTCAGCGCAAACAACTGCGCCAGTGAGACCTCGGTTGCCAGTATGCGGCGGATGGCGGTGGTCAGCCGAATTGCCGTCAGGGAGTTGCCCCCGATACGGAAGAAAT
>NZ_PUWT01000222.1:0-1403 GCF_002968995.1 Photorhabdus hindustanensis | reverse complement strand
CGATAAAGGCATTAGCCGGCTGATAACCCAGTTGCAAGATCAGCTCATTAATCACGGCTATGTCACCAGCCGGGTTCTGGTTCCTCCCCAGGATCTGCGTACCCAAACGCTAAAACTGGTGATGATACCGGGCAACATCCGGCATATTCGCTATACCCCGGATAGCGGCCATTATATTCAACGCATCACGCCCTTTCCCGCGCGTGAAGGCAAACTGTTGGATTTACGGGATATTGAGCAGGGATTGGAAAACTTGCAACGTTTCCCGACCGTGCGGGCGGAGATGAACATTGTCCCGGCAGCGCAGCCGGGGGAGAGCGATATTGTGCTGGACTGGCGTCAGTCCCGCCACTGGCGAATCGCCACGTATCTGGATGATACCGGCTCCAAGAGCACCGGACGTTATCAGGGCGGTTTAACCTTCTTTCTGGATAACCCGCTGGCGCTCAGCGATCTGTTCTATCTCTCCGAGGGACGCGATATTCATTCGTCTGCCGGGAAGGGCAGCCAGAACGACACGCTCTATTACTCCCTGCCCTTCGGCTACTGGATGGCGAGCGTGACGGCCAGTCATTACGATTATACCCAGACGATAGCCGGGCTGAATCAGGCGATCCAATACCGGGGCAAAAGCCAAAACCTGGCGGTCCAGCTTAGCCGGGTGCTACATCGTAACGCCGACCAGAAAACCGGGCTTAACGGTGAAATTTATCGTCGGGCATCCCGTAATTTTATTGATAACACTGAAATCGATGTTCAGCGCCGGGAAACCGCGGGCTGGAAGCTGGGGCTGTCTCATCATCACTTTATCGGCAGCGCGACGCTGGATACCAAAGTGACTTACCAGCAGGGCATGCGCTGGTTTGGCGCACAACCGGCACCGGAAGAGTACCGCAATGAGGGGACCGCCTTGCCTAAAATCACCCAGTTCTCGGCAACGCTTTCCGGGCCGTTAACGCTGTTTTCTCAGCCCTTTTCTTATCAGACCCAGTATTTGCGGCAGATAAGCGCCAGCCCATTGACGCCCCAGGATCGCTTCTCGATTGGCGGTCGCTGGACGGTGCGCGGCTTTGATGGCGAGTTGACCTTATCCGCTGATCGGGGCTGGTACAGCCGCAACGAACTGGACTGGCAAACCCCGCTGAAAGGGCAGTCGCTGTATCTGGCAATCGATTATGGCGAAGTGGGCGGCCGGGGCAGCGACGCGCTGCTCGGAAAACACCTGGCGGGGAGCGCCCTGGGCTGGAGAGGCAACCTGAAAAAGGTGAGCTACGACCTGTTTGTCGGCGTCCCGCTGTCCAAACCCGCCGGTTTCCAAACTTCCCCCGTCACGGCCGGATTCAACCTGTATTGGCAGTATTAATTCAAATAACAAAACTGCCGGTGGGTAGTGTTGTGTGGAG
>NZ_PUWT01000221.1:0-977 GCF_002968995.1 Photorhabdus hindustanensis | reverse complement strand
AAGAAGCACGCTCATCAACGCCACGGGGTGAACCTCAGCCCGCGTAAAGACCTCAAACCCTTACTGTCAGTGGCGAAAAAATCCCGCCGGTATGCCTGGCTCAAAGCGTATGATTCCATCGCCTTGCAGCAGGCGGTGATTAACCTCGATATGGCGTTTTCCCACTTTTTTAATCCGAAGCTGAAAGCGCGCTTCCCGACATTCAAACGCAAGCATGGCAGGCAGTCCAGCTATCATTGTGTCGGGGTGAAGGTGTTGGACGGGGCAATAAAAAATACCCAAATTATCGCCGATAGAAGCCCGTCTGCACCGTGAAATGACCGGAGAGGTGAAAAGCATTACGCTGAGCCGTTCAGCCACCGGTAAATACTACGCCTCGATACTCTGTGATGACGGCCTGGCCGCGCCCGCGAAGCCCGCTTTGATAACCCAGATGACAGGTTTGGATATGGGATTATCTCACTACGCTGTCAAATCCAGCGGAGATAAGATGGCTAATCCCCGTCATCTTATCAATGCCGGCCGTAATCTGAGGCGTAAACAGAAGGCCCTCTCCCGGAAACAAAAAGGCGGCGCCAACCGCCGTAAAGCACGACAGAGGCTTGCCGCCGTACATGAGCGGGTAGCGAATGCCCGCGCCGATCTTCAACACAAACTGTCTCGTTCAATGGTTGACGAAAACCAAGCGATAATTGTTGAGACGCTGAAATCGGCCAACATGATGAAGAATCACCACCTTGCCCGCGCTATCGGGGATGCGGGCTGGCATGGCTTCATCAAGAAACTGGAATACAAAGCCGCAGCGGCAGGCGTCCATCTGGTCAAACTGGATCAGTGGTTCGCCAGTTCGAAAACCTGCCATTGCTGCGGTCACAAAATGCTGGAAATGCCGCTGCGTAAGCGGCTCTGGCAATGCCCTTTCTGTCGAGTCGAACATGACCGCGATATCAATGCGGCGTTCAACATCCAGCGCAAGG
>NZ_PUWT01000220.1:0-786 GCF_002968995.1 Photorhabdus hindustanensis | reverse complement strand
GGTGGGGATGACGTCAAGTCATCATGGCCCTTACGAGTAGGGCTACACACGTGCTACAATGGCGGATACAAAGTGAAGCGACCTCGCGAGAGCAAGCGGAACACACAAAGTCTGTCGTAGTCCGGATTGGAGTCTGCAACTCGACTCCATGAAGTCGGAATCGCTAGTAATCGTAGATCAGCATGCTACGGTGAATACGTTCCCGGGCCTTGTACACACCGCCCGTCACACCATGGGAGTGGGTTGCAAAAGAAGTCGGTAGCTTAACCGCGAGGAGGGCGCTGACCACTTTGTGGCTCATGACTGGGGTGAAGTCGTAACAAGGTAACCGTAGGGGAACCTGCGGTTGGATCACCTCCTTACCTGAGATGCGTTGAGTGCAGTGCTCACACAGATTGTCTGATGAAAGAAGAGAATAGGTTATCGTAACAGGCTTGTAGCTCAGGTGGTTAGAGCGCACCCCTGATAAGGGTGAGGTCGGTGGTTCAAGTCCACTCAGGCCTACCAACTCTACTTATCCTGGTGTCTTTCAGACGCTGCGTGACTCATGTGCTGGCGCACACTGCGTTACTCGCGTTGAAATACCCGGCGGCTAAGCGAGTTGATTGAACAGACGATGACGGTCTATTTCTGTATGGGGCTATAGCTCAGCTGGGAGAGCGCCTGCCTTGCACGCAGGAGGTCAGCGGTTCGATCCCGCTTAGCTCCACCATACTAAATGTAGTTCAGAGTATATTGGCGACAGTATGCTGCGAATTATTTTGCTCTTTAACAATCTGGAACAAG
>NZ_PUWT01000219.1:0-716 GCF_002968995.1 Photorhabdus hindustanensis | reverse complement strand
TCACGACGTTCTAAACCCAGCTCGCGTACCACTTTAAATGGCGAACAGCCATACCCTTGGGACCTACTTCAGCCCCAGGATGTGATGAGCCGACATCGAGGTGCCAAACACCGCCGTCGATATGAACTCTTGGGCGGTATCAGCCTGTTATCCCCGGAGTACCTTTTATCCGTTGAGCGATGGCCCTTCCATGCAGAACCACCGGATCACTAAGACCTACTTTCGTACCTGCTCGAGCCGTCACTCTCGCAGTTAAGCTGGCTTCTGCCTTTGCACTAACCTCACGATGTCCGACCGTGATTAGCCAACCTTCGTGCTCCTCCGTTACGCTTTGGGAGGAGACCGCCCCAGTCAAACTACCCGCCAGACACTGTCCTCAACCCGGGTCACGGGCTTAAGTGAGAACATCGAACATTCAAGGGTGGTATTTCAAGGATGGCTCCATGCAGACTGGCGTCCGCACTTCCAAGCCTCCCACCTATCCTACACATCAAGGCTCCATGTTCAGTGTCAAGCTATAGTAAAGGTTCACGGGGTCTTTCCGTCTTGCCGCGGGGACACTGCATCTTCACAGCGAGTTCAATTTCACTGAGTCTCGGGTGGAGACAGCCTGGCCATCATTACGCCATTCGTGCAGGTCGGAACTTACCCGACAAGGAATTTCGCTACCTTAGGACCGTTATAGTTACGGCCGCCGTTTACTGGGGCTTCGATCA
>NZ_PUWT01000218.1:0-1217 GCF_002968995.1 Photorhabdus hindustanensis | reverse complement strand
CTGTTTGTTATCCTGATAGGCACTGAGTAAGTCCAGCCAGCCTTGCAGAACATTTTCATCAGCGTTAATGACTAACCCACGGCGCTCTTGTGGTGAAAGACGGGTCAACATTTGCCAGGTGTCATCGGGAAACCTTGCCTTGAGATGAGTCTTCCCTTGACTTAGAGTCACGGAAGGAACGTTTAAGACGAAGACGTGGATAGGCTGGGTGTGTAAGTGCAGCGATGCATTGAGCTGACCAGTACTAATGAACCGAGCGGCTTAACCTTACAACGCCGAAGGGGTTTTGGTGTCGGAAGACAGCAAACAGAAGTCGGAAGACAGAAGAGAGACAGATTTCAGCTTGTTCAGAGATTGGTTCCAATGGTTGTGTTGACGGAGAGTCAGACAAGGGTTGGAATAAAACGGAATATGCCTGGCGGCGATAGCGCGGCGGTCCCACCTGACCCCATGCCGAACTCAGCAGTGAAACGCCGTAGCGCCGATGGTAGTGTGGGGTCTCCCCATGTGAGAGTAGGACACTGCCAGGCTTTAAATACAGTGGAAACCCTCAGCGCAAGCTGGGGGTTTTTGCGTTTGTAAGACAGCCGCTGCTTTGGCTCCATAGACGTTACGATGCTTGTCGAAATTTGCTTTTGTTAATCATCCCTTTATCTCCAGTACATTAGCTATCTGCGGCTGGCAGTTTTGTATTTAGCGGTATATCGCTGTTTTCCCCTGAATAGAATTTGCCTTGGGCAAAGTTTTTTCCACACTTCTTATTAGATGATATAAGGTAATGTTCCGGTGGACTCACCTTGCGTTGTCAGATAACAACAAAATGGGATGTTAACGGAAGGGATTCTCAGGCCAGGGCAGCAGCTCATTCAACCGATTGTTCGGCCAGACAGGCAGCCGGCTGAGGACATCACGTAACCAGACCCAGGGCTCATGTCCGTTGGCCTGAGCGGTTTCCAATAGGCTCATTATCATGGCCGCCCGTTGTCCCGCGGGCAGGGAACCCGCAAAAAGCCAGTTCTTTCGCCCGAGCGCCACACCCCGGACCGCATTCTCCGCCCGGTTGTTGTCTATCGGTACCCGACCGGGGCCTGGTTGGCAACAGTGTCGGAGGTAATATGGTAGCCTCCGTTGCCTTGCAGGCGAAACAGTATGGTGGACCAGAAATACGCTATAACGTAATGCTGTGGCCTGTTACGAATGCAGACTTCAATACTGTG
>NZ_PUWT01000217.1:0-732 GCF_002968995.1 Photorhabdus hindustanensis | reverse complement strand
GAAGCGATATAGCGGCGATGTCCGAATGGGGAAACCCAGTGCAATGCGTTGCACTATCATTAACTGAATCCATAGGTTAATGAGGCGAACCGGGGGAACTGAAACATCTCAGTACCCCGAGGAAAAGAAATCAACCGAGATTCCCCCAGTAGCGGCGAGCGAACGGGGAGCAGCCCAGAACCAGCATCAGCCATAGCATCAGAGGAACGGTCTGGAAAGGCCGGCGAGAGAGGGTGACAGCCCCGTACTCGAAGATGGTATGGCTGTGAGTTCGACGAGTAAGGCGGGACACGAGAAATCCTGTCTGAAGATGGGGGGACCATCCTCCAAGGCTAAATACTCCTGACTGACCGATAGTGAACCAGTACCGTGAGGGAAAGGCGAAAAGAACCCCGGCGAGGGGAGTGAAAGAGAACCTGAAACCGTGTACGTACAAGCAGTGGGAGCCTTGATTAATCAGGGTGACTGCGTACCTTTTGTATAATGGGTCAGCGACTTATATTCTGTAGCAAGGTTAACCGTATAGGGGAGCCGCAGGGAAACCGAGTCTTAACTGGGCGAATGAGTTGCAGGGTATAGACCCGAAACCCGGTGAGCTAGCCATGGGCAGGTTGAAGGTTGGGTAACACTAACTGGAGGACCGAACCGACTAATGTTGAAAAATTAGCGGATGACCTGTGGCTGGGGGTGAAAGGCCAATCAAACCGGGAGATAGCTGGTTCTCCCCGAAAG
>NZ_PUWT01000216.1:0-692 GCF_002968995.1 Photorhabdus hindustanensis | reverse complement strand
CTTTTGCCTTCTTAAGTAGTGGCAATGATAAAGCGCTGGCAGTCGCCTTTATGGTGAAGTTTTTATTAAACGGCAAAGAAGCGGTCAGTAAGGTGGATTATAAACGCCGTGAGCCGCTTATCTGGTGGAGTAAAGATAAAAAACCCGCCGATTTAGACGCTCAAATTCCGTTGATTCTGGCAGAATTGGATCGCTTAGGTCCCCCTGATGAAGATCTTTCCGAATGAAGCAACGATTAAAAAACTTACTCAAAAAATGGTTTCCTACTATCCATCCATTACCAGCCAAACGGCTGGTACGCTGGGAAAAAGAAATTCTGGCGGCACCGCCAGATATTAAAGATGTAGAAACTATTAAGCATGTAGAAATATTGGACTACCTTGATAATAAAGAATGTCATATTCGCAACACCCAACGCCGTGCCCGGAGTATTGCTTTAATTCCGGTTACACTGGGGATTATTAGTAGCCTGATATTAAACATTAATGATTTTATGGAGTCGCGAAAAAAAAAATGAAGCGTGGATACATAGTTGGGTAAATTTAGCTAAAAAAAATATGGTGAAGAATTTTATCTGCGAAATGACTTGCCTGACTATATGGAAGATGCTCGTTATATCGGCAACGATAAGGAAATCTCTCTGAAAAAATACCTGTACTATCGCTATACCTTTTACCCAAGTAGTTCCCGGC
>NZ_PUWT01000215.1:0-985 GCF_002968995.1 Photorhabdus hindustanensis | reverse complement strand
TTGCCGTTCCAGCCTTGTGCCACCCGTACCCAGCAAGACGCGAGGTCGTCCGCTTTATCGTAACGGTTCCAGTGGAAATGAATCCGTATCGCGCCGTGTTCGTTCACATAAATCTCTTCGCTTCCCGGCCCGACTACCGTGGCGACTTCATCACCGTCCGCCAGCGGTTTGTAGCGGTAAGGGGGCCGCCAGTCCTGTCGCCCCGGAATAAAGGCGACCTCGTTGGTCAGCGTGGTTCCTTCGCCGCCGTCGTCCGACGCGACAGGTTGCCACCCATAATGCGTGACAGACAGCACCTGCCAGCGGTCGTTCATGGCCTCTATGGGATGGGATTGCAGGGTAAAAATTTTGCCCGGACGCAGCCGGATACAGTTAGTTTTGGCGGTGCCGACTTTGCTGTAGTTTCGTAACTGTTCCAGCCGCAGTTGGGTAAACGGTTTTGCTTCCGCGTCCCACTGGAAACGGCCGTAACTTTCAAACACCGAGTTGTGTCCGCTATCGTCGGATTGCGTCTGATGCTCAAGCGAATATTTAGGGTTAAGAAAGTTATGGTCTTTCTGGACCGTGCCGTTCGAACACAGGTATTCGCCATAACTCCACTGGTACGCGGTGGTATCTGTCTCGTCCGTTTCCGGGTGCGTATTGTAAGTCAGTTCGATATCCGCCTGCATGCCCAGGCGGCAATCACAGAACAACGTCTGTTTTTCCTCAAACCAGAAGATAATGCCCTCTTCCGCCGCCAGTCGGCACCAGAAATCATAGGCGGATTCGCGTTTTTGCGTGGTGTATTCCCGTTCGACATGGCGTTTATAGAGCGTATCGCGGGTAAATAAAATACGATGCTCTTTAAGCAGGATCGTTAAGATTTCCGGTACAGACTTTCGATGGAAAATACGGCTGTCCTGATTGAGCGTCATCAGCCACATTGTGGGGCGGACAGTGAAAATATAAAAAGTCCGACGGCCATCGGTATTATCCTGTTCAG
>NZ_PUWT01000214.1:0-810 GCF_002968995.1 Photorhabdus hindustanensis | reverse complement strand
TGATTGACCGGCGACACCGCCAGCCCCGGTAATCCCCACTCCGTGTTCTCATTGTTCTGCCAGACAAACATCACCTGGAACAATGGGGTATGCGCCAGTCGGCGCGGCGGTTGCAGGCGGGTAAAGACCTGCAACTCAATGCCAGCCGGGATATCCAGCTCTCATCCAGCCAGAACACCGAACAGACCACCGGCAAAAACAGTAGTCGCGGTGGTTCACTAGGCGTCGGTTTCACTGCCGGACCGGGGGGCACGGGTATCAACCTCTCCGCCAGTGTCAACTACGGCAAAGGCCGTGAAAGCGGCAACGGCGTCAGCCATAATGAAACTACGCTGGATGCGGGACAAACCGTCACCCTCAACGCCGGTCGGGATGCGACGCTCAAAGGCGCTCAGGTCAGCGGCGAACAGATTACCGCCGACGTCAAACGCCACCTGACGCTCAGTAGTGAGCAGGACAGCAACCGCTACGATATGAAGCAACAAAACGTCAGTGCCGGCATCAGTGCCAATGTCGGTCCGGGTTCAGGCGGTTCATTGAACCTGAGCGCCAGCCGCGACAAAATCCACAGCAACTTTGACTCCGTACAAGAGCAGACCGGACTGTTTGCCGGTAAAGGCGGCTATGAAGTCAAAGTAGGTGAACACACCCAGCTTGACGGCGCAGTCATTGCCAGTACCGCAGACAAAGACAAAAACACCCTCGATACCGGCACTCTCGGCTTTGGCGATATCAAAAACAAAGCGGATTTTAAAACCGAACACCATAGCGTGAGTATCAGTACTGGCGGCTCAGTAGGCGGCATGTTAC
>NZ_PUWT01000213.1:0-1239 GCF_002968995.1 Photorhabdus hindustanensis | reverse complement strand
TCTCCGGGGGCAAACTCAGTTCAAACGGCTGACCGGGCGGCAAGACCAGTGGCTGATTTTTGATACCGTTCACCGGCGCGACCGCCGTGGGGGCAGAATGTATCTGACCGGTTTGTCGGTCTGTAATCGTGATATCGGTACCCTGTGGACGGGTATGCGCCTGCCAGGCCAGCGTTTTCAGGTCAATCGTTTCTATCACTGGGGCGGGGGCATAATTGCTGCGGCTTTTCCCCTGCGAGGTTTTGGTGCCACCGAACCCGAACTTTTTGTGTTTGGTCTTTTTGGCGTACCAGTGAGTTTGGCGACCTTCATCGGTAGTGATGCGTTCCCCCTGAGTGGCAATATTGTGCAATTCGCCGATTTCTCCATCCAGCGCCCCGCCGGCGACAATCTGGCTGTCGTGATTAGTGACCTGCGCACTGTTGAGCGTGATATTACCCCCGGCCAGAATTTTACCGGGGTCACTCTGTTTAACCTGAGTTTCCTTGACGGTCCGGGTGTACTGATATTCGTAAAAGTCATTACTGCGGCTGCCATCCGGCATGATGGCATCGTGCACTTTGTATTTATTGTGGCGGGAAGTGTCCACCTGTGACCAGTCATAGCGAGTGGTCTGGCCGCTTAGTACTGCGTCGTGATGCTGAGACTTTTCCGTTTCGACGACCTGAGTGACCAACCCGGCGTTGGTGTTGTTAATCTGGTCGGCATTCATCTTCAAGTGGCGCCCGGCTTCAATCGTCGCCGCGTGGTTATTGAGCTCTCGTGCCTGACCGGTAGCCGTCAGGGTATTATCCAACCGGCCGCCGATTCGCATGTCGCCCACGCTGTAAATCTGGGCATGGTGACTGTTGTTCAGTGTTCCGGTGCCAATATCCAGCCGGTCACGCGCCGCAATGACGGCGGTTTTGCCGTCCTGCGCGGTGTTATTCAACGTGCCCGTCTGGAGGGCGAGCCGGTCCCCGTAAATGCGCCCGGTGCCGGTATTGTTCAGGGTGTTAGCCGTGAGATGGGTCAGGCCGCCGTCAATCAATCCGGTATTGTTCAGGGTATCGTGAACGTTGATTTGCGTTTGTTTAGCGCTGATTTCGCCGGAGGCGTTATTGGTGAGATTCTGTGCGCCCAGATGCAGCGCCTGACCGGCTTTTATCTGACGGTCATTGATAAGATTACCGGCCGTTTTCAGGGTCAGATTGCCATTGGCCGCAGTGTTGCCGGTATGATGAAAATCCTCGGTTAAAG
>NZ_PUWT01000212.1:0-741 GCF_002968995.1 Photorhabdus hindustanensis | reverse complement strand
GCGACTTCTAATGCCCGCTTGCTATCAAGTTTAACAATTATGGTATACAACGTTTTGCGGTCAACCAGGGTTAATAAGACACTTTTTTTATCTTTCCCTATTATCGTATCACCTTCCCAGTCGCCAATACGTTCTTTTTTATCAACGAATTCCGGGCGCTCATCAATACTGGCCCGATTTTTAATTTTGCCTCTTTTTTCATAGCAGCCATAGCGTTTACGATAGGGTTTTCTGGCAATTCGCAGATGTTGCCATAAATCACCCCCCTCTATTTTATCTTGATAAATCAGCCTATAAATCGTCTCATGATGCAAAAATATCCCTTTATGCCGCTTCAAATAATCAACCGCCTGTTCAGGACTTAAATCTTGCCAAATTAACCGTTTTATCCATTTTTTGACTTCCGGCGTTATTTTTACGGCTTTTTTAGCAAAATGACGACGAGCCAATCCCTTCAAATGAGCCTGTTCAGGGCAATAGGTTTGAACTTCTTGATTTCTCTTCAATTCTCTGCTGATGGTCGACGGACTTCGCTTAAGTGACTCAGCAATGAAAAGCTGTGAAAAACCCGCTGTTTTTAAACTGGAAATCTGATATCTTTCTGTCTCGGTCAGTTGTGTATAGGCCATAGCGCATTCTCCTGTGGCGGGAAAGATGCCTACTATAGCAACTGACCGCCTTTCTGAAAAATTGCGCTTATTAGTCGAATCCGCCGTTCATATTTAATGTTAATGATTGTTG
>NZ_PUWT01000211.1:0-1647 GCF_002968995.1 Photorhabdus hindustanensis | reverse complement strand
CACCCATACACATGCATAAAACACAGTTCTAAAAAGCAAGAAAAGATGATTATAATCCAGTTTTATTTCATATCCATAATGAGCCAACGCTAAATCGGTGATGACAAATAATGAGGTAAAAACTAACAGGATAATGTAAAACAAAGGTGTTTTCTTCTTTTTTCTAAAGAAGAGAATAGATGTATAAAGTGCAATTCCAAAAATAATTGTAAAACAGAAAAACTCAAATCCTATAAGGATACGTAATTCACCCAGAGAATCATAACTAGAGTTTAAGATTGTCATTGTTTTATATGAACTAAATAAATAGCTAAATATTGAAAAGATAAGATTTATTGCAGGTAAATAGAGAAACCCGCCAATGCCACTTAATTCTTTCTCTTCACATGCTGCACAAAAGTCTGATTCATGTAATGCTGGGCTTTCACATTTAATACACTTCACAAAATTTCTCTAAATAGTAATTTTAATCCAAAGATTGATTGTTAATTCACGTTAAATCATACAGGTGATAGTATATAAACTAATAACTTGTCAGTCCGATAAATACTCCTATTTTTAATGTAGTTATTTACATCTCCAAGTGAAAAAAAATATTTCACCTTGGCTTTTCCCTGAATTTTTCCTATTAATGCGCTGTAATCACTTTGTAATACCCGCAGTTCTTTGGCAACGGCAACACATTGCTCTGCACCAGTACAGCTTGTTATTCATGCCTGAACCTTGTCATACTCCTGCCGATATTTATCCCTAACGGCAGAACGGCAACTGGTATCACCCTGACAATTAACCAGTTCCTCACTGCGTGATTGATTCTTCTCCACACTGAGGTGGTTATTGTCCACAACAACGCATTCCATTGCGAAGTTGACCGGAAAATATCAATTTTCATAATTTAATCAGCATGTTACAGTCAATTCTTCCCTGTACGGTTTGATGCTCAACCCACAACGCCCCGACGCGACTTTTTAGCCTGTAAGCCACTTTGCTCCGACTTAATCAACTACACCTTAAATGGTCAGATGGTTGTCCAACATTTACAGTGTAGTTCACGAAGCCAAGGTTTATATTCAAGCAACTGGAGTTGCTATATATCGTTCGAATACATAGACGTCACTGACATCACATTCTGGGTAAATCCATTTTGCCCAGTTATCTATAATCCATTGGGTGCTTAATCCCCTTGTTTCAATTAAACTACATTCCGCTGGTAGTTTTACCAATATCAACCCAGCCTTATGTCCAGAAGTGACAATCAATCCATAAGGGCGTTCAGTATTTGATAAATCAACTACCATAAAATCTACAAATTCCTCATAAGGCCATTGTGCTGGTAAGCGAAAAACATTTCCGTGCCTTAAAACATGATCCTGAATATCTATTAACTTCATTATATTTTTCATACTATTTAACCTTTAAATCATGGCTACCTGACTTATCAATACTGTTATCTATGGGCCTCATCCCCATATCAACCTCACCTTGATGTTTACCTGTCTTGGGATGTACTTGTTCGAAACGGCCATGTTGAGTATCCAATGCATAAAGATAACCATCTTTCCCTTTATAAACATCCCGATTATTTAGTTTAGTTAACCGATTATCTTTAATCATTCCATTTGATGAAATAACTTGGGCTGCCATTTG
>NZ_PUWT01000210.1:0-1475 GCF_002968995.1 Photorhabdus hindustanensis | reverse complement strand
CTGGCCATCATTACGCCATTCGTGCAGGTCGGAACTTACCCGACAAGGAATTTCGCTACCTTAGGACCGTTATAGTTACGGCCGCCGTTTACTGGGGCTTCGATCAAGAGCCTCGCCTTGCGGCTAACCCCATCAATTAACCTTCCAGCACCGGGCAGGCGTCACACCGTATACGTCCACTTACGTGTTTGCACAGTGCTGTGTTTTTAATAAACAGTTGCAGCCAGCTGGTCTCTGCGACTGGCTTCGGCTCCGGAGGCAAACTCCCTCACCTACCGCCAGCGTGCCTTCTCCCGAAGTTACGGCACCATTTTGCCTAGTTCCTTCACCCGAGTTCTCTCAAGCGCCTGAGTATGCTCTACCTGACCACCTGTGTCGGTTTGGGGTACGATTCAATATGACCTGACGCTTAGAGGCTTTTCCTGGAAGCCGGGCATCAACCACTTCACTGCCGTGGCAGCTCGTCATCACGCCTCAGTGTTACAGAAGAGCGGATTTGCCTGCTCCTCCCACCTACACGCTTAAACCGGGACGACCGTCGCCCGGATGGCCTAGCCTTCTCCGTCCCCCCTTCGCAGTCATATTCAGTACAGGAATATTAACCTGTTTCCCATCAGCTACGCCGTTCGGCCTCGCCTTAGGGGTCGACTCACCCTGCCCCGATTAACGTTGGACAGGAACCCTTGGTCTTCCGGCGAGCGGGTTTTTCACCCGCTTTATCGTTACTTATGTCAGCATTCGCACTTCTGATACCTCCAGCGGGCCTCACAGCGCCACCTTCAACGGCTTACAGAACGCTCCCCTACCCATCCAGAGAACAGACGTCAGAATACAGCTTACAGATGACGCCCCAATCCGGTCAGCATTTTCGCTATGGCTTCACAGCCACAGACGATTACTATCCAGAACCTGATTAATCAAACTCTTCAAGACATCATTCCGTCCTCTGTCGTCTGAAATCTGTCCTCTGAATGCCGCAGCTTCGGTGCATGGTTTAGCCCCGTTACATCTTCCGCGCAGGCCGACTCGACCAGTGAGCTATTACGCTTTCTTTCAATGATGGCTGCTTCTAAGCCAACATCCTGGCTGTCTGGGCCTTCCCACCTCGTTTCCCACTTAACCATGACTTCGGGACCTTAGCTGGCGGTCTGGGTTGTTTCCCTCTTCACGACGGACGTTAGCACCCGCCGTGTGTCTCCCGTGATAACATTCTTCGGTATTTGCAGTTTGCATCGGGTTGGTAAGCCGGGATGGCCCCCTAGCCGAAACAGTGCTCTACCCCCGAAGATGACTTCACGAGGCGCTACCTAAATAGCTTTCGGGGAGAACCAGCTATCTCCCGGTTTGATTGGCCTTTCACCCCCAGCCACAGGTCATCCGCTAATTTTTCAACATTAGTCGGTTCGGTCCTCCAGTTAGTGTTACCCAACCTTCAACCTGCCCATGGCTAGCTCACCGGGTTTCGGGTCTATACC
>NZ_PUWT01000208.1:0-673 GCF_002968995.1 Photorhabdus hindustanensis | reverse complement strand
GTTCGGCATGGGGTCAGGTGGGACCGCCGCGCTATCGCCGCCAGGCATATTCCGTTTTATTCCAACCCTTGTCTGACTCTCCGTCACCACAACCATTGGAACCAATCTCTGAACAAGCTGAAATCTGTCTCTCTTCTGTCTTCCGACTTCTGTTTGCTGTCTTCCGACACCAAAACCCCTTCGGCGTTGTAAGGTTAAGCCGCTCGGTTCATTAGTACTGGTCAGCTCAATGCATCGCTGCGCTTACACACCCAGCCTATCCACGTCTTCGTCTTAAACGTTCCTTCCGTGACTCTAAGTCAAGGGAAGACTCATCTCAAGGCAAGTTTCCCGCTTAGATGCTTTCAGCGGTTATCTCTCCCGCACTTAGCTACCGGGCTATGCCATTGGCATGACAACCCGTACACCAGCGGTGCGTCCACTCCGGTCCTCTCGTACTAGGAGCAGCCCCTTTCAATCTTCCTGCGCCCACGGCAGATAGGGACCGAACTGTCTCACGACGTTCTAAACCCAGCTCGCGTACCACTTTAAATGGCGAACAGCCATACCCTTGGGACCTACTTCAGCCCCAGGATGTGATGAGCCRTATCAATCATGCTAATGAGATCGACCAATCCTTACGGAACAGCATGATGTTGCTGAAACAAGCAGGTATCACGTTATTAAATCAAAG
>NZ_PUWT01000207.1:0-772 GCF_002968995.1 Photorhabdus hindustanensis | reverse complement strand
ATAGCCGCGATGTCCGAATGGGAACCCAGTGCGATGCGTCGCACTATCATTAACTGAATCCATAGGTTAATGAGGCGAACCGGGGGAACTGAAACATCTCAGTACCCCGAGGAAAAGAAATCAACCGAGATTCCCCCAGTAGCGGCGAGCGAACGGGGAGCAGCCCAGAACCAGCATCAGCCATAGCATCAGAGGAACGGTCTGGAAAGGCCGGCGAGAGAGGGTGACAGCCCCGTACTCGAAGGTGGCATGGCTGTGAGTTCGACGAGTAAGGCGGGACACGAGAAATCCTGTCTGAAGATGGGGGGACCATCCTCCAAGGCTAAATACTCCTGACTGACCGATAGTGAACCAGTACCGTGAGGGAAAGGCGAAAAGAACCCCGGCGAGGGGAGTGAAAGAGAACCTGAAACCGTGTACGTACAAGCAGTGGGAGCCCCACCACCAAAGCGTTTCGCTTTGCGTGGCGCACAAAATGCGTAACGTCATCTCAGATGACGGTTGGCGGAGCGGCAGCGACGCCCAACACACTAATCAAGCAGTGGAGCGTTTTGGGGTGGGGTGACTGCGTACCTTTTGTATAATGGGTCAGCGACTTATATTCTGTAGCAAGGTTAACCGTATAGGGGAGCCGCAGGGAAACCGAGTCTTAACTGGGCGAATGAGTTGCAGGGTATAGACCCGAAACCCGGTGAGCTAGCCATGGGCAGGTTGAAGGTTGGGTAACACTAACTGGAGGACCGAACCGACTAATGTTGAAAAATTAGCGGAT
>NZ_PUWT01000206.1:0-534 GCF_002968995.1 Photorhabdus hindustanensis | reverse complement strand
GTGATAACACACCGGTAGAGCATGTGATGGAATTTACGGAGAAATAAATATGGCAATATCCAACAGTGGCAAGATGTGCCCGGCTGTCACCTCAATTAACTGTACGATGGAAATAGGCGTCTTTCCCGCCGATGAAGATCCCTGTTATCTGGCGAGAAAAGCCGAATATGCCCTGCGTCTGCCGGCAATGATTATCACCAAACAGGGAGTCATTCGCTTTCTTAATCAAATTATTATGAGTGGGTTGATTAAGGTTGAGGAACTTAAGCATGACTTTCTGTGGTCTTATAAAGCGGAAGTGGTGTTTGCTATCCGAGGAGAGCAAGATGTCCCCTTACCCATGCTGGCAACTAGCCAAGACTCTAAGCAGCGTTATGGCGATAATTTACCGCAATCCAGTAATCCGTTCGCCCGGCCTTCTGCCGACGATGTAGAAAAATTTGGGGTTGTTGGTATCCGTCGGCCCGATATTATTCTGGTTAAAGATGAAACTCTCCGCTGGCCGGGCAGAAATGCCACCTACTTTGATGGTTC
>NZ_PUWT01000205.1:0-557 GCF_002968995.1 Photorhabdus hindustanensis | reverse complement strand
CAGACGCTTGAAGTCGGTCAAAATCAAACGGTGACCATTAAAGGCCAGCAAGTCGTTTCCGTTGGTAAAAGCCATCAATTGAACATCGAAGATAACCAGCAAATTACCGTGGGTAAACATATCACAATGCACTCGGAAAGCGGGCAAATCATCATTGGAAACGCAGGCGGACAGATAGTTATTGACCCGATGGGGAATATTCGTATCGAAGGGGTCAGCATCACCATGACTGACCATGTGACAGGAAGAAAATCCGCCGGCGCGCTGTTTAACTACTCCGCTCGCTATACCCTGCTGAGTGAACAGAGCGGTAAACCCCTGGCGCATACCCGCTATACCATTACCACCGCTGGCGGTCAGACTCTTTCCGGTAAAACCGATGGGCTGGGCAGAACGATGACTGTACGGAGTGAGGCCGAAGAAAATCTACAACTGAGTTCGCCGGAAGCCTCACCGAAACCGAAGCAAACCTTATATCAGGCCAGTGATAACACACCGGTAGAGCATGTGATGGAATTTACGGAGAAATAAATATGGCAATATCCAACAGTGGCAAG
>NZ_PUWT01000204.1:0-1196 GCF_002968995.1 Photorhabdus hindustanensis | reverse complement strand
AGGCCGAACGGCGTAGCTGATGGGAAACAGGTTAATATTCCTGTACTGAATGTGACTGCGAAGGGGGGACGGAGAAGGCTAGGCCATCCGGGCGACGGTCGTCCCGGTTTAAGCGTGTAGGTGGGAGGAGCAGGCAAATCCGCTCTTCTGTAACACTGAGGCGTGATGACGAGCTGCTACGGCAGTGAAGTGGTTGATGCCCGGCTTCCAGGAAAAGCCTCTAAGCATCAGGTGACATTGAATCGTACCCCAAACCGACACAGGTGGTCAGGTAGAGAATACTCAGGCGCTTGAGAGAACTCGGGTGAAGGAACTAGGCAAAATGGTGCCGTAACTTCGGGAGAAGGCACGCTGGCGGTAGGTGAGGGGCTTTGCGCCCGGAGCCGAAGCCAGTCGCAGAGACCAGCTGGCTGCAACTGTTTATTAAAAACACAGCACTGTGCAAACACGTAAGTGGACGTATACGGTGTGACGCCTGCCCGGTGCTGGAAGGTTAATTGATGGGGTTAGCCGCAAGGCGACGCTCTTGATCGAAGCCCCAGTAAACGGCGGCCGTAACTATAACGGTCCTAAGGTAGCGAAATTCCTTGTCGGGTAAGTTCCGACCTGCACGAATGGCGTAATGATGGCCAGGCTGTCTCCACCCGAGACTCAGTGAAATTGAACTCGCTGTGAAGATGCAGTGTCCCCGCGGCAAGACGGAAAGACCCCGTGAACCTTTACTATAGCTTGACACTGAACATGGAGCCTTGATGTGTAGGATAGGTGGGAGGCATGGAAGTGCGGACGCCAGTCTGCATGGAGCCATCCTTGAAATACCACCCTTGAATGTTCGATGTTCTCACTTAAGCCCGTCATCCGGGCTGAGGACAGTGTCTGGCGGGTAGTTTGACTGGGGCGGTCTCCTCCCAAAGCGTAACGGAGGAGCACGAAGGTTGGCTAATCACGGTCGGACATCGTGAGGTTAGTGCAAAGGCATAAGCCAGCTTAACTGCGAGAGTGACGGCTCGAGCAGGTACGAAAGTAGGTCTTAGTGATCCGGTGGTTCTGAATGGAAGGGCCATCGCTCAACGGATAAAAGGTACTCCGGGGATAACAGGCTGATACCGCCCAAGAGTTCATATCGACGGCGGTGTTTGGCACCTCGATGTCGGCTCATCACATCCTGGGGCTGAAGTAGGTCC
Organism: Photorhabdus hindustanensis; assembly: GCF_002968995.1. Lineage (NCBI taxonomy): Bacteria > Pseudomonadati > Pseudomonadota > Gammaproteobacteria > Enterobacterales > Morganellaceae > Photorhabdus > Photorhabdus hindustanensis. The sequence goes on along the minus strand of NZ_PUWT01000204.1, from coordinate 12 downwards.
CAAGGGTATGGC
>NZ_PUWT01000203.1:0-1056 GCF_002968995.1 Photorhabdus hindustanensis | reverse complement strand
GGCGGTCGATTTAACGCGTTAGCTTCGGAAGCCACAGCTCAAGGCCGCAACCTCCAAATCGACATCGTTTACAGCGTGGACTACCAGGGTATCTAATCCTGTTTGCTCCCCACGCTTTCGCACCTGAGCGTCAGTCTTCGTCCAGGGGGCCGCCTTCGCCACCGGTATTCCTCCACATCTCTACGCATTTCACCGCTACACATGGAATTCTACCCCCCTCTACGAGACTCCAGTCAACCAGTCTTAGATGCCATTCCCAGGTTGAGCCCGGGGATTTCACATCTAACTTAATTGACCGCCTGCGTGCGCTTTACGCCCAGTCATTCCGATTAACGCTCGCACCCTCCGTATTACCGCGGCTGCTGGCACGGAGTTAGCCGGTGCTTCTTCTGCGGGTAACGTCAAAATCCAACTCTGTTCAAGCTAAATCCTTCCTCCCCGCTGAAAGTACTTTACAACCCGAAGGCCTTCTTCATACACGCGGCATGGCTGCATCAGGCTTGCGCCCATTGTGCAATATTCCCCACTGCTGCCTCCCGTAGGAGTCTGGGCCGTGTCTCAGTCCCAGTGTGGCTGGTCATCCTCTCAGACCAGCTAGGGATCGTCGCCTAGGTAGGCCATTACCCTACCTACCAGCTAATCCCATCTGGGTTCATCCGACGGCGTGAGGCCCTTTCAGGTCCCCCACTTTGGTCTTGCGACATTATGCGGTATTAGCCACCGTTTCCAGTGGTTATCCCCCGCCCTCGGGCAGATCCCCAGACATTACTCACCCGTCCGCCGCTCGTCAGCAAAAGCGCAAGCGCTTTCCTGTTACCGCCCGACTTGCATGTGTTAGGCCTGCCGCCAGCGTTCAATCTGAGCCATGATCAAACTCTTCAATTCAAAGTTTGATGCTCAAAGAATTCTGACTAATTAGTTCGTAATGAATTAACTGTTGTTCACTCTTCAAGACTTTAAAACGTATTTTTTTGTGATACGGTCTTGTGAGTGCCHVTYAYGGGGGAGGTCAAAAAACAGACTACTCTGCGTATGGATCGCAGTGGAATGACTTTG
>NZ_PUWT01000202.1:0-1347 GCF_002968995.1 Photorhabdus hindustanensis | reverse complement strand
AATCGTTGGGTTGAATGGTTTACATTATATGGACTCGAAGGACTCAACAGTTTACCGGCTGGCCGACCTGCTGTCTGGGATCTCACCCCTCTCTATAGCCTGTTGCTTTTCTTATTACAGCAATCTCCCCAAGAATTCGGCTATCTTCGCTCTCGCTGGAGCCTTGAGCTTATGACTCATACCCTTAATGAATTACTCAACCTCTCCCTGACACAAAGTGTCCTCTATCGTTACTTTTCTCAGGTGGGAATTGTCTGGCGCAGAGCGGCGCCCACGGTAAAACAACCTGATCCTGAACATGAGGAGAAAATGGCAAAGATCGCAGAAGCCAAAGCGAATATTTCAGAAAAACATCCCGTTTTCTATGAAGATGAGGTGGATATTGATTTCAACCCGAAAATCGGCGCGGACTGGTGTTTCAAAGGACAACAAAAACGGGTTATCACCCCGGGAAAAAATGAAAAACATTACCTTGCGGGTTGCCTCAATGCTCAGACAGAGCAAGTCACCTATGTTAAAGGAATAAAAAAGAACTCTGATTTATTTATCAAAATGTTAGATGAACTGAATCATCAATATCCCCATGCGGAAACTCTCACATTAATCTTAGATAACTACGGTATTCATAAAAGTCAGAAGGTAAAGGAGTGGCTGGCACGACATCCCAAATTTACCCTGTTGTTTTTACCGGTCTATTCACCGTGGCTAAATAAAATAGAACGGTTATGGCAATCGCTCCATGAGACAATAACGCGAAATCACTGTTGTCAATTTATGTGGCAGTTGCTTAATTATGTTGATGCCTTTTTGGCATCGTTTTCATCACAGCAAAAGCCAGGAAGACAAAAAATGAGTGTAGCACTATTATGAAATCTTATTTAATGTAAATAGCACATGAAAAATATAGCGTTTTCAGTGTAAATCACCTTGAACTAAATGACATTAAGCCATTTGCTTTTTTGTGATATACATCATACATATTGAGTCAATGCAATGCCAATATGAAATATAAAAACACAGAAAACGGATATATACCCAAGAAACTTCAAGATGCAGTTTTTAGCACCTGAAAATGGTCGTTAATTCTAGACATCAGCGAGTTCGCTATATCAGGTAGCGTTGTGGTGAAAAATTTGAAGACTTTGTCTCGAAATTCATGTTTATCAGCGAAATAACGGTTATTTCGAACCTGTTCATTCATGACCTTCCATAATCGCTCTATCGGGTTTAAATTTGGGCTGTATGGCGGAAGGTAATGTAACTCAATATTGCTGACATAAGCCCACTCCTTCACAAGATGCGCTTTGTTGTAACCCGCCCCATCCACAATAAGATGAATTTTTTGAT
>NZ_PUWT01000201.1:0-528 GCF_002968995.1 Photorhabdus hindustanensis | reverse complement strand
TGCTTTCTACTTGTCTGGCGGAACATATCTACCGAGTAATTTTGCGCTTGTGGGTACCACCGAAAACACATTAGACAACTCGACGTTAAAACGGATGGTACAGAGGTATTGGTCGGATTATGAGCAGTATATTGACCGTGATAAAGAAAAAGCGTTTATGGATCGGTTCACTACCGATCTGACGCGGTATGACAACACCATTATCTCTCCGATGACCGAAATGTATCTGGACTGGCTGAAAAGTCAGGCCCTGCTGGACTATTTTGACCATAACTTTGATAGCACGGACGATTATAGCGGTGCGCTGTTTGTTCAGTCAGTTCATGATTGTGTTGCAGGCATGCAGGATAAACTGGGGGCCTCCCGTTATTTTCAAGAGCAGATGATGAGCGCCACCATCACGCCGGATAATCTGCTGTTACGGGCGCTGGTGATGAACAGCGATAAAAAAATAGAGCAAACTCATGGAGTTCTAAAAACCGGTGGAAACTACGGCTCTCTCGCTTGGGATAAAATACCGGATGGGCT
>NZ_PUWT01000200.1:0-524 GCF_002968995.1 Photorhabdus hindustanensis | reverse complement strand
CAGTAACAGCCCCGCGATTGCGAGGCTTTTTTATATCCGTATTTCACCGCGCACCGCAGCGCAATCCACACCGAACCGTTTAGAAATGAGCCTTTGAGGATACCGGCTATGGCTGGCGAGCCTCGGTGGGCTGGTTTCCTATGCGGCAAAGGTTCATCTCTAAAGGTATACGCAAATGAGCACATTAACAGTCAAAACACATTCATCTGTAACCGAAGCTCCAACAATGACCAGCCTTGAAATGGTTGATTACATCAATGCCGAAAGGAAGGCCAAAGCAGAGGCGGAAGGGCTTTCATTTCCATGCAAGAAATACAAGAGGCTACAACACAAAGATTTTCTCAAGAAAGTCCCAAAAGTGTTGGGTGAGGAACACTCAGCGAAATTTTCCGCTCAGTACAAAGACAGTACTGGTCGTGAGCTGCCATGCTATCGATTCCCCAAGCGTGAATCCTGTTTGATGGCAATGAGCTACAGCTATGAGCTGCAAGCGCAAGTATTCGATCACATGACCGAACTTGAGT
>NZ_PUWT01000199.1:0-891 GCF_002968995.1 Photorhabdus hindustanensis | reverse complement strand
GTTCGCTAATCTGACAAATCCTCTACCGGTTGCCCGTTATCACTCTCTCRCGGGTAAGCAAGAGAAGTTACTAAAATATTAAGAGGTAGGTATGAGCAAATTACAGGTTTTCAAATATAAATTAGGTCAGGCCGTACAAGTTATTATCAGCGGTGAAAAAGGGCATATCAAAGCCCGTGCTGAATATATTCATAGTGCTAGCCAGTATTTGATCCACTATCAGGCAGCAGATGGCCGTGCAAGAGATGCCTGGTTTGATGAGTATGAGCTTTCACACGCTGATTAAAGAGTGACTAATTCAGAGCATTCTGCTAATAGAGTGCTCGATAGTAGTGATTCAATCCGGCGTGGTATTTAAAATGCCGGGGATTTATCAGACTGAAAAGTAGAAAGTTCTGATTACAACTGTTTCCAAGATGGAAAGAGTTCAACGAGGGTTTAAAATGAAATTTGAAGACTTAACAATCGAGTCACAAGTCGCAGCACGTGAAGTATTAGCAGATATGCTGAGAATGAAATATCAACATGAACTTGGTTTAGATCCTAATGTGATTAGATTTCTAGGCCACAATGTAAGAAAAGCATTTGTGGCCTTGGAAAGCGAAGAGTCTTGTCTACCAGTTGCGGCGATTATGCTTGATAAAGAAGATGATCATAATCAGTAAAGTTACAAACAAAAATGGAAGCTTCATTATCAGGAGAGAAATTTTTTGCAGCTTTTCTTACTGCAACTAGAACGTCATGTGCTGTTGCATTAAAAGCACCAAAATAAGTACCATCAGGTAGTTTCAAAGTTTTTCCCTGCTGTGAAATATGACGGTACAGTTTTAATTCGAGCATTATTTCATGAAATCTTTCATAGCCATCATATTCTGCACCATATAGTTCAAC
>NZ_PUWT01000198.1:0-655 GCF_002968995.1 Photorhabdus hindustanensis | reverse complement strand
AATGGTTTTGGTATATACCCGTAATCATTGAAGATGCTTGATTTTATCTGAAATGGAGATCATTATCCTCGCTATGAAAATATTTATTACATCAGAACAAAAAATCAAACTTGAACATCTTCACGACACCACTCGTGATGGTCAGGTACGAGACAGAATAAAAGCTATCCTTCTGGCTTCTGAAGGGTGGAGTTCTATGATGATAGCCCAGGCATTGCGACTCCATCAGACCACTGTTGACCGCCATATCAGTGATTACCTTAATCACGGTAAACTTAAATCGGGTAATGGGGGATCTGGCAGTTTGCTTTCCCGAGAACAAACTGATTTTTTAATCAACCACTTATCTCAACATCTTTTCCATCACACCCATGAAATCGTGGCCTATGTTGCTCAGCTCTGGAAGATTACCTTTAGCATTCCCGGCATGAATAAATGGCTACACCGTCAGGGTTTTTCTTATAAAAAACCTTGTGGTGTCCCTCATAAATTCGATGCAGAAAAACAGAGACAATTTATTGAATATTATGAAAATCTTAAAGTCGCCGCGAAAGACGAGCCCATCCTCTTTCTTGACGCGGTTCACCCGACTCAAGGTACCAAACTCAGTTATGGCTGGATGCGGAAAGGTGAGAAAAAAACAGTCAAAACAACA
>NZ_PUWT01000197.1:0-2955 GCF_002968995.1 Photorhabdus hindustanensis | reverse complement strand
TCCGGATTGGAGTCTGCAACTCGACTCCATGAAGTCGGAATCGCTAGTAATCGTAGATCAGCATGCTACGGTGAATACGTTCCCGGGCCTTGTACACACCGCCCGTCACACCATGGGAGTGGGTTGCAAAAGAAGTCGGTAGCTTAACCGCGAGGGGGGCGCTGACCACTTTGTGGCTCATGACTGGGGTGAAGTCGTAACAAGGTAACCGTAGGGGAACCTGCGGTTGGATCACCTCCTTACCTGAGATAGGTTAAGTGCAGTGCTCACACAGATTGTCTGATGAAAGAAGAGAATAGGTTATCGTAACAGGCTTGTAGCTCAGGTGGTTAGAGCGCACCCCTGATAAGGGTGAGGTCGGTGGTTCAAGTCCACTCAGGCCTACCAACTCTACTTATCCTGGTGTCTTTCAGACGCTGCGTGATTCATGTGCTGGCACACACTGCGTTACTCGCGTTGAAATACCCGGCGGCTAAGCGAGTTGATTGAACAGACGATGACGGTCTATCTCTGTATGGGGCTATAGCTCAGCTGGGAGAGCGCCTGCCTTGCACGCAGGAGGTCAGCGGTTCGATCCCGCTTAGCTCCACCATACTCATACTAAATGTAGTTCAGAGTATATTGGCGACAGTATGCTGCGAATTATTTTGCTCTTTAACAATCTGGAACAAGCTGAAAAATTGAAATGCCCAATAATATCACCGAGGTATTATTGAGGCGTCTCTCAAGCTGAGCAATCCGAGACTTTTTCGGGTTGTGAGGTTAAGCGAATAAGCGTACACGGTGGATGCCTAGGCAGTCAGAGGCGATGAAGGACGTGCTAATCTGCGAAAAGCGTCGGTAAGCTGATATGAAGCGCCATAACCGGCGATGTCCGAATGGGGAAACCCAGTGCAATGCGTTGCACTATCATTAACTGAATCCATAGGTTAATGAGGCGAACCGGGGGAACTGAAACATCTCAGTACCCCGAGGAAAAGAAATCAACCGAGATTCCCCCAGTAGCGGCGAGCGAACGGGGAGCAGCCCAGAACCAGCATCAGCGATGCCATCAGAGGAACGGTCTGGAAAGGCCGGCGAGAGAGGGTGACAGCCCCGTACTCGAAGGTGGTATGGCTGTGAGTTCGACGAGTAAGGCGGGACACGAGAAATCCTGTCTGAAGATGGGGGGACCATCCTCCAAGGCTAAATACTCCTGACTGACCGATAGTGAACCAGTACCGTGAGGGAAAGGCGAAAAGAACCCCGGCGAGGGGAGTGAAAGAGAACCTGAAACCGTGTACGTACAAGCAGTGGGAGCCTTGATTCGTCAGGGTGACTGCGTACCTTTTGTATAATGGGTCAGCGACTTATATTCTGTAGCAAGGTTAACCGTATAGGGGAGCCGCAGGGAAACCGAGTCTTAACTGGGCGAATGAGTTGCAGGGTATAGACCCGAAACCCGGTGAGCTAGCCATGGGCAGGTTGAAGGTTGGGTAACACTAACTGGAGGACCGAACCGACTAATGTTGAAAAATTAGCGGATGACCTGTGGCTGGGGGTGAAAGGCCAATCAAACCGGGAGATAGCTGGTTCTCCCCGAAAGCTATTTAGGTAGCGCCTCGTGAAGTCATCTTCGGGGGTAGAGCACTGTTTCGGCTAGGGGGCCATCCCGGCTTACCAACCCGATGCAAACTGCGAATACCGAAGAATGGTATCACGGGAGACACACGGCGGGTGCTAACGTCCGTCGTGAAGAGGGAAACAACCCAGACCGCCAGCTAAGGTCCCAAAGTCATGGTTAAGTGGGAAACGATGTGGGAAGGCCCAGACAGCCAGGATGTTGGCTTAGAAGCAGCCATCATTGAAAGAAAGCGTAATAGCTCACTGGTCGAGTCGGCCTGCGCGGAAGATGTAACGGGGCTAAACCATGCACCGAAGCTGCGGCATTCAGAGGACAGATTTCAGACGACAGAGGACGGATTAATGTCATATGGATTCGAGCGATTGGAAGTGTTTAAGAAAGCTTACCGAATTTCATTAGAGATTCATCAGGCGAGTTTGGCATTTCCTCGGTACGAACAATATGGATTAGCAGACCAAGTAAGGCGGGCAAGTAAGGGTATTTGTGCCAATCTTGCCGAGGGCTTTGGTAAGCAACATTATTCCAAACCTGAGTTTAGACGTTTCATTAGTATAGCCTTAGGGAGTGCTGATGAGATGCGTGTCTGGTTAAGATACTGTCTGGATTTAGGTTATATTACTGCGGTTCAGTGGCAGGAATGGCGTGACAGCTATGAAGAGATAGCGAAAATGCTGACCGGACTGGGACGTCATCTGTAAGCTGTATTCTGACGTCTGTTCTCTGGATGGGTAGGGGAGCGTTCTGTAAGCCGTTGAAGGCGGCGCTGTGAGGCCCGCTGGAGGTATCAGAAGTGCGAATGCTGACATAAGTAACGATAAAGCGGGTGAAAAACCCGCTCGCCGGAAGACCAAGGGTTCCTGTCCAACGTTAATCGGGGCAGGGTGAGTCGACCCCTAAGGCGAGGCCGAACGGCGTAGCTGATGGGAAACAGGTTAATATTCCTGTACTGAATGTGACTGCGAAGGGGGGACGGAGAAGGCTAGGCCATCCGGGCGACGGTCGTCCCGGTTTAAGCGTGTAGGTGGGAGGAGCAGGCAAATCCGCTCTTCTTTAACACTGAGGCGTGATGACGAGCTGCTACGGCAGTGAAGTGGTTGATGCCCGGCTTCCAGGAAAAGCCTCTAAGCATCAGGTCATATTGAATCGTACCCCAAACCGACACAGGTGGTCAGGTAGAGCATACTCAGGCGCTTGAGAGAACTCGGGTGAAGGAACTAGGCAAAATGGTGCCGTAACTTCGGGAGAAGGCACGCTGGCAGTAGGTGAAGGAGTTTGCCTCCGGAGCCGAAGCCAGTCGCAGAGACCAGCTGGCTGCAACTGTTTATTAAAAA
>NZ_PUWT01000196.1:0-1128 GCF_002968995.1 Photorhabdus hindustanensis | reverse complement strand
GACAAAAAGCCAGTGTCTTCATTGCCAACCCGAACGGCATTACCTGTAATGGCTGTGGTTTTGTTAATACCCCGGCAGTCACCTTATCGACCGGAAAACCGGTGTTTGATAAAGACGGAGCGTTAGCAGCCTTAGCAGTGAAAAAAGGCACCATAACTATCGGTGAAAAGGGGCTGGATGCAACGGCGCAGGATGATGTCGATATTATCAGCCGGGCAGCAATATTAAATGGCAAAGTACAGGCGAAAAACCTGACGTTGACACAGGGGGCCAACCAGGTTGATTTCAAACATGGGACTGTTGTCCCTATTGCCGGAGAAGGTGATAGCCCCGGGAAAGCGATTGATACCGGGTCATTGGGGGGCATGTATGCCAATAAAATCCGTCTGGTGAGTACCGAACCGGGTAAGGAAGTTAACCTTGCCAACCTGACTGCAACGCAAGGTGATATTAGTCTGACCGCTGATGGCAAACTCTCTCTTGTAAATACGTTGATTAAACGGGCGAAAAATATCTTTTTGGCTAGCAAGGGGGAGATTGAAATTTCTCTCTCCCCTTACTTAGCTAAGTTTAATGGTAATCAGAGCAATACTGACAGTGACGTACTGAATGATGACGCTCAACGAGAACTCATTAGCCAGCGTCTGCGCCAGTTCAGCCAATTGGAAGCGGATGAAAATATTGAGATCCATGCTGGTGCGGGAGTAAATCTGAGAGGTATTTCCTTAACCGCAGGGAAAGACATTACTCTGACCAGTGGTAACTCGCTTGATGTTGGTAAGGTTATAACCGCTAACAATAAAGACACTGAAACGACGAAACTGACCGCAAAGCAAGGCGGCATCAGTTTGACGGCGAGTGGCAAGGCGGCTCTGGGGGATGTACAGGCCAAAACAGATATCACCGTTAATGGTAAAGACATTGAAGCGGCGAAACTGACCGCAGAACAAGGTAGCATCAGTCTGACGGCGAATGGCAAGGCGACTCTGGGGGATGTGCAGGCCAAAACGGATAGTTATTTTCAGCGTCGCGCTGTGCCAGATAATCATTCACTGTGACTACGTGAACACCACGCCCTGTTAATGCATTCAAATAAGCAGGCAAAGTCGCTGTCAGTGTTTTACCTTC
>NZ_PUWT01000195.1:0-1631 GCF_002968995.1 Photorhabdus hindustanensis | reverse complement strand
GATACTTTCAACGAGATTTCATTAGACGCATCAATTTTAGGTTGGTTATCACAACCAGCTAATACAAATCCTAACAAACAAATTACTAACAATTTTTTCATATTCATCCCCCACAGAATATTAAACAAGGGAATAATAACAGAAACAGAAACAATAAGCCGTTTAAAACCTTTAGGAAGACCGCTGTAATAAATCATTGCATCGTTGGCATAGATGAATCGATGTTCGTTGTCTTTTATAGCCCAAATATCATTGCTGTTTTCCATATATGATATAAAGGCGTCAAAGCTTTTTGAATGAACATCCAGATCTTTGTTTACAGAGAAACTCATAGTGTTATCTTTCATAATTTCACCTATCATGATTAAACTGTAAAAACTTCCATGTAAAATTATCACTTTTACGACACAATGGATAATTATATTTATGAGTTTCTGGGCGCCTATTTGGTGCGGATGATTTTACAGAGGAGCAGTTTCCTGTAATCACCTTCAATATACTAATATTCTATATTGTGTAAAATTTTTATTATTAATTATGTTTTTAATGAATAATTGCAATGTGAAATATGCTGGATAGAATGTGAGAGAAACAAGGCTTAAGGTTCTGCCAAGCAGAACCCTAATAGAATGTGTAGTTCATTGTTATACTAGAGGTATATAGGGATTCGTGTTAATAAATCGAGTAGGAGCATAGTTATCATATCCCTTACCCCTGCAATATTCTTTTAACTGGCTTAATGAATTTATTCCTATTTTCTGATAAATGATATGTAGCCTGCTTTGTACCGTTCTATAGGTAATATCTAATTTTCTCGCTATGTCTTTAGCGCTTAGCGATTGTAATGCAAAAAATACTATATCGAACTCTCTATCAGTAAATAAATCAGTTGGTTTGCCAAAAGTTAATGAGTCAGGCTGAAGGTTGTTTTCAAAATGATACATGGAATAAATTTCAAGTTTTGTACCGTGACCAACAACCCCAATGCATTTCCCATCCTTCATTAGGGGGGTAACATTGAGCATAAATGGTTGGATCATTTTTTGTTTCCCACCATAAGTCAAGGTGTTTAATACTGGAATGTTTTTTTGACTCGTCATTACAACATCACAACTAGCTTGTATAATATTTTCAAACTCAGACCACGGTGCTGGACACTCACCATCAAGCTTCCCTTCTATATTAAAACCTTTAGGAAGACCGCTGTAATAAATCATTGCATCGTTGGCATAGATGAATCGATGTTCGTTGTCTTTTATAGCCCAAATATCATTGCTGTTTTCCATATATGATATAAAGGCGTCAAAGCTTTTTGAATGAACATCCAGATCTTTGTTTACAGAGAAACTCATAGTGTTATCTTTCATAATTTCACCTATCATGATTAAACTGTAAAAACTTCCATGTAAAATTATCACTTTTACGACACAATGGATAATTATATTTATGAGTTTCTGGGCACCTAGAAAATGAGTAATTCCTTCATGGGATTATTTGCATTAAACGGCAATAAGGTGGAAATCTATGCCGTTTTTTTATTATCATCAATAACTTAAATGGAACTTAAACAAGCCAATTTTCAAATTTGAATTATTACGACTATTGCTTATAATGTGCGCCGCATTCTAAGT
>NZ_PUWT01000194.1:0-1054 GCF_002968995.1 Photorhabdus hindustanensis | reverse complement strand
GCGCGGCGCCCTTAAAGGGCTGGGTAAGCTGTTTACCCGACAGGCCGGTAAAAAGGCCGTCAGCGGGGCGATTGCCGGTGCCCGGCATGCCGGAAAAGTGATATCAGGTAAAACCTTCTGCTGTGCCAAAACCGCCTTCAAAGAAACTCAGGGGGTGAAACGTTACCGGGAAGCGACGAAAAAATTCTTTACCGGCGACCCGATTGACGTCACTACCGGCCAGCTGTTTGACCAGCGGACCGATATCACCCTCGGCCAGACCCTGCCGCTGGTATTTCTGCGCAGCTGGGCGCCAGGGGAACAGGGCTTACTGGGACCGGGCTGGACGGACAGCTTCTCCGAATGCGCCCTTGCCACCGGCGACCGGGTAGAAATCCGCACCACCGAAGGGGCTTCCCTCTATTTTGCCTTACCGGCCGCTTATACCCACAGCGTCAACCCGGACCACCCGGATTTCACCCTCAGCCGGGGAGAACAGGGCTATATCCTCCGGCACCGGGATTCACCGGTTTGTAAGTATTTTGCGCTGGCCTCTCCGGCCTCATCCGAAGGGACACAGCGCTGGCGGCTCACGGAACACCGGGACGTGTATGACAACCGGCTGCGCTTTATCTATAACGAGCACGGTCAACTGACACAGGTTCTCCACAGTGACGGGCCGGAGCTGACGCTGCTTTATAACCTGCGCGGACAACTGACCGAGATACTCCGCACCGATGAAAGGTTACAGGAAGTGATGGCCCGTTATCACTACCATGATAACGGCCGGCTGGCGGAAGCGGACAGCGCCCAGCATTTTCATCTGTACTATGAATATAATGCGCAGGGCCTGATAAGCCGCTGGTCCGATGGCGACCAGACCTGGGTGGATTACCGTTATGATAAACAGGGGCGCTGTACCGACAGCGTGGGGGCCGGCGGCTACTATCCGGTTCACCTGGATTATGCCCCCGGCATCACCCGCTCCACCACCCCACAGGGGCACACCACCACCTGGCATTACAACGACCAGCAATTAATCACTGAAATCCACACCCCGCGCGGCGGCGTGACC
>NZ_PUWT01000193.1:0-892 GCF_002968995.1 Photorhabdus hindustanensis | reverse complement strand
GGATAGTCGAATAAGAAAGTTTTCCGAATAAGGAATTGCTGTCGTAGAAAGTCTCGATTTCCAGTCCTTGAATGGTATATCCCGGTAAATTACGGTAGTTGGATAAAGGCTTTTCACAATCCGGTGATTTACACACTATTCCGCGACGGGTAAATATKTCGTCCGCCCACGGATTTCAGCGGGTTCTGGGTATGGACTACCAGAAAGAACTTTACATTTCTGGTAGAACATATCTGGCCTTGCCGGATCAAAGTCATCGTGAAGTTGACTGGCTATATTTAATCCAGGAGCGACAACAAGAGTTCTGGTTGCTTTGAAAGCGAAAGGTGCCAGCGTAATACAGCCCGACTTTCCACAACCAACGGGTAGAATAATCCCTACTTTTTGCACTCTCCGGATGAAGGCGGTTAAGCCTCTGATTAAAATCCACACAGAGGCTGCCAGTATCTTGCTGTGAGCGAATGATTGGAAAATACTAAACGCCTCCAACTTTTATCAAATACTGAAGTCGAAGAGCTTTACAGTCGACCAGAATTCAACGCCCACGAACAGCGGCTTTACTTCACATTAACGCAATCTGAAAGAGAGGCTCTGACGCAGTTCAGCAATACCAGAACACGTATTTTCTTCATACTGCAACTGGGTTATTTCAAGGCCAAGCAGCAATTCTTCAATTTCTCACTGGAGGATGTCAGTAATGATGCTCAGTTTATTGCGAATCTCTATTATACAAACGCATTCCCGGTATCTTTCGCTGGACGGATTTCCCGTGATTATATACGCACTCAGCGACAGGTAATACTTTCATTATTTGGCTATTGTGCCTGGATGTCTGATTTGGCCCCAGAAATACAATCACATATCAGCAATCTTCTCCGTTATTACCCAAAAG
>NZ_PUWT01000192.1:0-976 GCF_002968995.1 Photorhabdus hindustanensis | reverse complement strand
TTTTCATGACTCCAACCCCTCTTATATTGAATAAACACCTGAAATATAATCCATATTTAATTAAAATTGCAATGATGAATATATCGAGATAGATACCAGATAATAAAATTGTGTTTTTAATTTGTTGAGTAATTTAGGTCTGATTAKGGCGCCGGCGGGGTACGACTGGGCAGTGATGAAGTTGTTATCGCCGTCACCGATTATTCAGGCAATTAAACAGGCGACAGCCAGTAAAGAAATCTATTTGCATCATGGTAAAGTTGTCCATTTTTTTCAAGCCAACAGTTGCCCGGAATGGCTGATTTCCGCCCGGAATGCCTCTCTTATAACGGGTGTTGCTGAAAGAATATTGGATAACACCACAAAACTCTACTTAATTCCTGAGTTAAATCAGGAAACAGAAAAGGATTTTTCGCTGGCCGGTGAGCGGCAGAATGCGTTGTTTAATCAGCTCAGTCAACAAGAAAAAGACAAACTGTTTGTTGAAAACAGAAGTGCTGATTTGAAAGGCGGATTCGGTTTCTCTAACCATAGCTCGTATAAATATGCGGGTTATATTGATAAACGCCTCAGAGAGTTATGTGAGCCGGATAAGATTACGGTCTATCAGGACAGTCAGCGTCAATTTAAGGCGAAAATGGACAGTTATAAGATGCTTATCCCTGACAATGTTTACTACCGAAATCTCTATTTTTTGGATATGGATAAGCAGTTAATAAAATCACTGACGGTCAGCCAGCAGGAAGAACAAGGGGAACTGGCCTTACAGCATTACTGTGATAAACAGGAATTATCAGTATGAAAATATTGAAGATAACGCTGTCCTTATTATTTCTCTATTTTATTTACTGGGCGTTTGGCGACACCTTTTTTGACAGGCTATTTCCTTTTTCGCCTGATGAGAAGAAACAGTTGATTACGGTGGAAGGTGTCGTGCCGAAATACACAAAACCGTATGTGTCCGCGCAGTATATCT
>NZ_PUWT01000191.1:0-1202 GCF_002968995.1 Photorhabdus hindustanensis | reverse complement strand
CGCCTCTTTACCGTTTAATAAGAATTTCACCATAAAGGCGACTGCCAGAGCTTTATCATTGCCACTACTTAAAAAAGCAAAAGAATAACTGCTGACGTTAGGGATAAAACCACGCCCGACAAGGTTATTATTTTCGTCTAGGCCATAAACTTTGAGGAACAGAATATTAGTTTTTTCTGCCATGCCTACTTGGGGATAGCGGGCGGCATAAGCTTTGCCTTTATACCAAGTATAAAAGATCTGCCGTTCGCGATCGATAATTAATGGTGCCTGACGGCGTAAGAAAAAGATGGCCCAGACAAAAGGAGGAATAATCAGGAGATAGAGTAGTAGGAAACTTATATCAATTATGAGAAGCCGGGAACTACTTGGGTAAAAGGTATAGCGATAGTACAGGTATTTTTTCAGAGAGATTTCCTTATCGTTGCCGATATAACGAGCATCTTCCATATAGTCAGGCAAGTCATTTCGCAGATAAAATTCTTCACCATATTTTTTTTAGCTAAATTTACCCAACTATGTATCCACGCTTCATTTTTTTTTTCGCGACTCCATAAAATCATTAATGTTTAATATCAGGCTACTAATAATCCCCAGTGTAACCGGAATTAAAGCAATACTCCGGGCGCGGCGTTGAGTATTACGAATATGACATTCTTTATTATCAAGGTAGTCCAATATCTCCACGTGCTTAATGGTTTCTGCATCCTTAATATCTGGTGGTACTGCAAGAATTTCTTTTTCCCAGCATGCCAGCCGCTTGGCTGGCAGTGGATGAATAGTAGGAAACCATTTTTTAAGTAAGTTTTTTAATCGTTGCTTCATTCGGAAAGATCTTCATCAGGGGGACCTAAGCGATCCAATTCTGCCAGAATCAACGGAATTTGAGCGTCTAAATCGGCGGGTTTTTTATCTTTACTCCACCAGATAAGCGGCTCACGGCGTTTATAATCCACCTTACTGACCGCTTCTTTGCCGTTTAATAAAAACTTCACCATAAAGGCGACTGCCAGCGCTTTATCATTGCCACTACTTAAGAAGGCAAAAGAATAACTGCTGACGTTAGGGATAAAACCACGCCCGACAAGGTTATTATTTTCGTCTAGGCCATAAACTTTGAAGAACAGAATATTAGTTTTTTCTGCCATGCCTACTTGGGGATAGCGGGCGGCATAAGCTTTGCCTTTATACCAGGTATAAAA
>NZ_PUWT01000190.1:0-1530 GCF_002968995.1 Photorhabdus hindustanensis | reverse complement strand
AGCCTGATATGAACCTCCGGCAACAATGCTTCCCCGAATAAGTGTTCCTGGCGTGCCGGGTAATATCGTTAATGCATCCGTTCCGAGAGCAGCTTGTCCTGAATGTACGCTGTACGTTTTCAGATAGCTTAATGCTTCATTATAGGCTTTCGCATCTGCGGCAGCCGCAACAAATGCTCCCCCGTTAACTAAATTCTGAATTGCAGCCGCAGCTTCTTTTCCTGAAAAACCGTATTCTGTCTGCAATTCATAGCCATATTGATTGAGCAAAACAGACAGCTCCTGTTTTCCTTTCTCATCTAATGTACCTTTGCGATATTTGTCTAACATCACATTACTGGCTTTGTCTTCATTGGTGAGTCTGACGATATTTTGTGAAGCTTCCAAGAGGTTTTTACCTGCCTTTTGGTCGTCAAGAGCTTTGATCAACGCATCATTCTTTTTGACAGTCAGGAAATTATTCTCCACCGCATTCTTCCCGGCCTGGGCACCGGTAACGGTGCTTCCGGTGGAGTCACCGGCAATTCCACCCGCTAGCCCTGCCGCCAGGGTGGAGAGGGTGCTGATGGTCTGTTTTTCCTCTTCACTTAAGTCACTGACTTTAACATTTTCACCATGAATATGCTTCATCAGTTCTCGCGCGGCCAGTTCACCGGAAGCTGCTCCTGCCGCGCCCGCCAGCGCATTGTTACCGCTGACTTCGGCGGCCACTGCCCCCAGAATGGCATGGGCCAGAGTATTGGTGACGACATCGACTTGATGGGTTTTCGGGTCGGTAGTCAGGTCTTTTATCACCCCGGCCAGGTAAGGGGAAGCGCCGCCGGCCAGCGCCTGACCAATATTTCCGCCTGCGAGTCCCTGAATGGCTGCGGTAGCCGCCTGTAAAGCGGTGTGGTATTTCCCTCCGGTGCCAAGGCCAGACTCATTCAATGCCTGGTTATAGGCGGTTTTGTAAATCTGGTCTTTAATTTGCTCAGGCGTAATGTTGGTTTTGCCTGCGTTTTCCAGTTTCTTTCGGGCCGCTTCTCTATCCGGGTCACTGATGTTTTCCAGTTTGGCGTGGGCCGCTTTGGTGGCGATAATTGCTCCTTCAGTACTGGCGATGTCAATCACCTGCGCACTGATTTCGCCAATCAGTTGGGCCTGTTTCAGCCGTTGCTGCTCTTTCTCTTTGTCAAAGATAGGACTGAGAGCATTGTTGGCATGGTCGGTATCCCGGCTGAGGGTGGTGACATCCTGTTGCTGGCTGTCTTTGTCCCGGATAATCAGGGTGCCGTCACTGACCGCGGCATGGGTGGTGCTTTGGGCGTGGCCTTCCCGGTTAGCGCCGCCCAGGGTATTGGCCGCCATATTACTGAGTAACATGCCGCCTACTGAGCCGCCAGTGCTGATACTCACGCTATGGTGTTCGGTTTTAAAATCCGCTTTGTTTTTGATATCGCCAAAGCCGAGAGTGCCGGTATCGAGGGTGTTTTTGTCTTTGTCTGCGGTACTGGCAATGACCGCGCCGTCAAGCTGGGTGTGTTCACC
>NZ_PUWT01000189.1:0-1033 GCF_002968995.1 Photorhabdus hindustanensis | reverse complement strand
GCCCTGTGGCGGGGAGACGCGTACCGCGTGCTGGGCGCCAACCCGCGCTATCCGGGTGACGATTTCATCGCCAAGTGACATGGTGTTCCTCCTGTCAGGTCATCAGACCGCCTGAAAACTGTGGATAACCGCCAGCAACGCCTCACGCTGGCCGTCTTCAAAAGGCGCGGGGGAGGTCAGGTTGAAGGTCAGCAGCAGCGGACCCCGGATTTGCAGTATCACGGTCTGGTGCATGTCGCCTTCCGGGCTTTTCCACTGGTAATCCAGACGGCGGGCGGGTTGCTGGCTGAGGGTGATTTCGCTGCGCTGATGCTCCTGGTACCCGGGCAGATGGGTGCAAAACTGTTCCAGGGTCTGTTCATAGTAAGCGTGGTTATCCATGCCGGCGGGGACCGGGGTGCGGCTGACCACCAGATTGATGCCGCTGTCATCCGGCAGCACAAAGACATTCATGGATTCATCCCGCCAGTTGCCCGGGATAGTCAGTGAGCCTTCATTCATTTGATAGGGGGTGTTTTCCATGTTTTTTCCGTTGTTGATTAAAATTAAGTTGATAGTCAGTCGCGGTCAGTTCACATTGACCTGTTTGCCATTGATGGTGATATTGGCCCCCTGAATGCTGATATTGCCGGCATTGTCGATGGTGATGCTGCCGCCGGCCGTCGCAATTTCGATACCCCCCGCCTGGGAATGTATCTGGATATTATTTTTGACATTCAGCAGGCTGTCTTTTTCGACCGTGATTTGACGCAGGCCGGTGATAGCGCTGACTTCATTGCCTGTCACCTCTTTGTGGCGGTCGTTTCTGACCGAAAGCATCTGATTATGGCCGATGCTTTCGGTATGGTTGTTCATGACCCGGGTTTCGCGGTTATTGAGTACCACGGTGTTCATGTCCCGCTGGGCATGCAGCGCCAGCTCTTCACTGCCTTTGGCATCCTCGAAGCGCAGCTCGTTGTAGCCTTCCCCTTTATGGGTTTTGGAGCGGAAGGTCATCTGGGTTTTGCTGCCGGGCAGGTCCCCTGGCGGGAGG
>NZ_PUWT01000188.1:0-1140 GCF_002968995.1 Photorhabdus hindustanensis | reverse complement strand
GGAATTCGGGCAGTCTTTGTTAATTGACGCTGTAAATGCCCGGAAAACGGGAATGTATCCCTGAGATGAGTGTTGCATCCCAATAGTTCCGCCAGTATAGACGACATAAATAGACTTCTTCTGCATGACTGTACCTCATAAAAAGATCAGCGGACCGGCAGGCAGGGTTTCGCTGTGCGCGCCAAAACGCCAGCGTTGCGCCTGTTTCAGGGCCTCTTCCAGCTGGCGAATATAATCACATTGTTGCTGAAGCAGCGCCAGTGCCCGCAGGCGGAACTGGCCGGGGTCATCCAGCGCGATTAAGTCATGGAGCGTCATACCGACAGTGTACCGGATAATTCCCCGTCGTTATCCGGTAAAAGCGTGACCGGGATAGCGGAATTAGCTTCGCCAGCCGGACAGGTCATCTCCCTCGACCTGTTGCCAGTGAATACCGCGGATGAGCCAGTCAAACTGGGCGGGCGTCATCACCCAGCTGCGCTCGCCCTGCTTCGGCCAGACAAAATGGGCCCGGTGCAGACGGCGGGTACACAGCCAGACGCCGTGTCGGTCCCAGCGCAACACCTTGAGACGGGAGCGGGCCTTGTTGCAGAAAATAAAAGCGGCTTCGTCCTGCCAGCGCAAATTTAGTCCCTCCAGGTGCTGGGTCAGGGCATCGATGCCCCGGCGCATGTCGACGGGCTCTCGCACCAGAAAAAGCTGTTGCGGTTTCAGCATCGGGCCAGTACCCGCATCACGTCAGGCAACAGCGTCAAGGGACAGGCGATGGCATAGCCGTCTGGGGTATGCAGGGTGACGGTGGGCGCGTCGTCAGGCTGGAGTGAAACCGGCAAGAGTGCGGGCAGTGTCTGGCTGAGAGGTTGGCGCATTTTGTGACTGTCGGCAATCCAGTCGCGGAAAGAGGAAAAACTCAGCTGATGCTGTTCGCAATACTGTTTTCGGGTCAGGTTACTGTGGCGCCATTGGGCCACATGGTGTTGTTTTTGTTCCGGGGTATATCGGCTACGGCTCATGGTGTCAGTCTCCAGGTGAAGATAAGGAAGCAGTAGCGTGCAGGGGCCGGAGAGGAAGAACAAGGTGAGATGACCGGAGTATTACAGAGGATAAAATGAACGGGTGATTGAACATTTACRGACATTC
>NZ_PUWT01000187.1:0-1509 GCF_002968995.1 Photorhabdus hindustanensis | reverse complement strand
GTAAACTCATCTCGGGATCGACCTGACCGCCCGATAGTATGGTTAATCTGCTTGTCTATCGCGGCTTTGAGTATGACAAAATTGGATCTTCCAAGATGCAAATGATCTAGGTCATGCCCTTCCGGGTTGACACCTCGTTCACCAAGAATTCGGCCAACCTCCGTTCTTACTCGCTGATCAAGACTTGCCCGCATCGCTTGACGCTGGCGAACTTTCGTAATTGGTACGGGATTCAGTCTCTCAAATTCTTGCCTAACCTGGTCGGATGAGTATCCGGCATCCCGAAGTAATTTCAGAGCTGCCAGAGCTTCGGGGTTATCCTGAATCAGAGGGATTTCCTGCAACTCGATGTCAGTTTGTCCCTCGACATTGAAACCACCAACACCATCTAACTCACGAGGTTGTGGTTCAACTTCGAGCTCATTCCCGGATGTAAAGTCCAACTCTTCCACTGGAAGCAACTGGTCAAAAAAAGCTTTGTCGGCTTCACTGTATTGCTGAAAATCCTCCCATCGACTTGCAACGTTAGCTCCCGCATGGAAGATCACAGTCCCGTGGTTAAGAGGATGTCCTGGTGAATTCTGTTCAATCACTCGCATGATTCGACCGACAAACTGAACAAAGGGTGACAAATTTGCAAAAACGGAAAACACAGCTGCAACGCTCAAAAAAGGATGGTCGAATCCTTCACCCAGCTTTCTGACTTGCACTATGACATCCAGTTGATGGGCCTCCAGTCTCTGAAGAACAAGCTGATTTGCTGCGCTATCCTCCCGCGAGTGCACATAGTCAGCGTTTTGTCCCCGAGCGCGGTATGCTTCAACTATTTGGCGGCAGTGTTCATAATTCAGCGCCGATGCAATGATCTTGAGGCGATCGTTGCCTGTCTCTTTTCTTCGTTGCTGCAATTCGCGGATTGAAGCATCGACGATAGTATTCAATGATTCGGCAGAAGTAACGATGCTGCGACGAAAATCAGCATCTGTTTCACCTAAGCGTCTGACTTCCTCTAAACTAACTTCAATTTCTTTTCCGTCTTCCCGACGTACATAACGCAGAGTTCTGGGATTCAGAACAACAGCTTTAAGCTGCTTAACATAGCCTTCCTTAATTGCCCGAAAAACAGGGAAAGTATAAAGCACTCGGCCAGCCATTATTTGCCCATCAGCCCGCAAAGGAGTTGCGCTGAAATTCACGATCCGTGCTGTCGGAAACTTTTCTTTTAATGTTGTCCAACTGGCCGCAACGCTATGATGCCCTTCATCAAAAACAATCAGGTCGAAAAAGTTGTCAGGAAGTCCCTGTAACCAACGATTCTCCTCTCCCTGCAATTGTTGAATGTTGGTAAGGACAACATCAGCCTCCTCAAGGTCAGTACGGTTGGTCGTCCGCCCACGGATTTCAGCGGGTTCTGGGTATGGACTACCAGAAAGAACTTTACATTTCTGGTAGAACATATCTGGCCTTGCCGGATCAAAGTCATCGTGAAGTTGACTGGCTATATTTAAT
>NZ_PUWT01000186.1:0-1524 GCF_002968995.1 Photorhabdus hindustanensis | reverse complement strand
GGAGAGGTTCAGCGCGGATGCTTCTCATCAACTCAGAACACCATTAACGGTATTAAAAACTCAAGTAGCGGTAGCGCTTGCCAGCGAAGATCCCATGCAATGGAAAGAAAGCTTACAGGCCATTGATAGTACATTGGATACCCATCAATTAACCTTCCAGCACCGGGCAGGCGTCACACCGTATACGTCCACTTACGTGTTTGCACAGTGCTGTGTTTTTAATAAACAGTTGCAGCCAGCTGGTCTCTGCGACTGGCTTCGGCTCCGGAGGCAAACTCCTTCACCTACTGCCAGCGTGCCTTCTCCCGAAGTTACGGCACCATTTTGCCTAGTTCCTTCACCCGAGTTCTCTCAAGCGCCTGAGTATGCTCTACCTGACCACCTGTGTCGGTTTGGGGTACGATTCAATATGACCTGACGCTTAGAGGCTTTTCCTGGAAGCCGGGCATCAACCACTTCACTGCCGTAGCAGCTCGTCATCACGCCTCAGTGTTAAAGAAGAGCGGATTTGCCTGCTCCTCCCATCTACACGCTTAAACCGGGACGACCGTCGCCCGGATGGCCTAGCCTTCTCCGTCCCCCCTTCGCAGTCACATTCAGTACAGGAATATTAACCTGTTTCCCATCAGCTACGCCGTTCGGCCTCGCCTTAGGGGTCGACTCACCCTGCCCCGATTAACGTTGGACAGGAACCCTTGGTCTTCCGGCGAGCGGGTTTTTCACCCGCTTTATCGTTACTTATGTCAGCATTCGCACTTCTGATACCTCCAGCGGGCCTCACAGCGCCACCTTCAACGGCTTACAGAACGCTCCCCTACCCATCCAGAGAACAGACGTCAGAATACAGCTTACAGATGACGTCCCAGTCCGGTCAGCATTTTCGCTATCTCTTCATAGCTGTCACGCCATTCCTGCCACTGAACCGCAGTAATATAACCTAAATCCAGACAGTATCTTAACCAGACACGCATCTCATCAGCACTCCCTAAGGCTATACTAATGAAACGTCTAAACTCAGGTTTGGAATAATGTTGCTTACCAAAGCCCTCGGCAAGATTGGCACAAATGCCCTTACTTGCCCGCCTTACTTGGTCTGCTAATCCATATTGTTCGTACCGAGGAAATGCCAAACTCGCCTGATGAATCTCTAATGAAATTCGGTAAGCTTTCTTAAACACTTCCAATTGCTCGAATCCATATGACATTAATCCGTCCTCTGTCGTCTGAAATCTGTCCTCTGAATGCCGCAGCTTCGGTGCATGGTTTAGCCCCGTTACATCTTCCGCGCAGGCCGACTCGACCAGTGAGCTATTACGCTTTCTTTCAATGATGGCTGCTTCTAAGCCAACATCCTGGCTGTCTGGGCCTTCCCACATCGTTTCCCACTTAACCATGACTTCGGGACCTTAGCTGGCGGTCTGGGTTGTTTCCCTCTTCACGACGGACGTTAGCACCCGCCGTGTGTCTCCCGTGATACCATTCTTCGGTATTCGCAGTTTGCATCGGGTTGGTARGCCGGGATGG
>NZ_PUWT01000185.1:0-1729 GCF_002968995.1 Photorhabdus hindustanensis | reverse complement strand
CGCCGCAATTCCCGTCTGCCCCATAATCTTCACGATTTCCTGGGTGGTTTCTTCTGAGCCGCCGGTGACTTGGGCACGATGGAGCACCAAATTCCGTGATGCGTCAATATTTGACATCGCACCGCGTAAATCTGCACATTCCCGCACTTCTGCCGGCGTAAGGGAATCCAGCCCCTGCATTCTGGCTTTTTCCTGAATTTCGCCTATCCGGGCACTGTAGTCACCTTGCAATGCCCGCAGCTCTTTGGCAACGGCAACGCACTGGTCAGCGCCTGAACACGTTGCTATCCGCTCCTGAACTTTGTCATATTCCTGCCGATATTTATCCCTGACAGTCGCACGACAACTGGTATCACCCTGACAATTAACCAGTTCCTCACTGCGCGATTGATTCTTCTCCACACTTAGGTGGTTATTGTCCACAACAACGCATTCCATTGCAAAGTTGACCGATGGACACTGAATTTTCCAATGTAATCAGTCTGTTACAATCAATTCCTCCCGGTACGGTTTGATGACCGGCCCATAACGCCCCGACGCGACTTTTTAGCCTGTAAGCCACTTTGCTCCGACTTAGTCAACTACACCTTAAATGGTCAGATGGTTGTCCAACATTTACAGTGTAGTTCACGAAGCCAAGGTTTATATTCAGGCAACTGGAGTTGCTATATATCGTTCGAGTACATAGACGTCACTGACATCACATTCTGGGTAAATCCATTTTGCCCAGTTATCTATAATCCATTGGGTGCTTAATCCCCTTGTTTCAATTAAACTACATTCCGCTGGTAGTTTTACCAATATCAACCCAGCCTTATGTCCAGAAGTGACAATCAATCCATAAGGGCGTTCAGTATTTGATAAATCAACTACCATAAAATCTACAAATTCCTCATAAGGCCATTGTGCTGGTAAGCGAAAAACATTTCCGTGCCTTAAAACATGATCCTGAATATCTATTAACTTCATTATATTTTCCATACTATTTAACCTTTAAATCATGGCTACCTGACTTATCAATACTGTTATCTATGGGCCTCATCCCCATATCAACCTCACCTTGATGTTTACCTGTCTTGGGATGTACTTGTTCGAAACGGCCATGTTGAGTATCCAATGCATAAAGATAACCATCTTTCCCTTTATAAACATCCCGATTATTTAGTTTAGTTAACCGATTATCTTTAATCATTCCATTTGATGAAATAACTTGGGCTGCCATTTGCTTGACTTGAGCTACACGTTCTCCTGGAGGGAGATTGTGTAAACTCTCTTCGAAGTGATTGACTTGTTGTCCATTAGGAAGTTTATCGGTATTTCCACTCTTTTCTTTTACTCCTTCGCGCCAACCTTACTAATTCCACCGGCTACTCCCGCAGACGCAGCAATCCCAGTCTGCCCCATAATCTTCACGATTTCTTGGGTCGTTTCTTCTGAGCCGCCGGTGACTTGGGCACGATGGAGCACCAAATTCCGTGATGCGTCAATATTTGACATCGCACCGCGTAAATCTGCCCATTCCCGCACTTCTGCCGGTGTGAGGGAATCCAGCCCCTGCATTCTGGCTTTTTCCTGAATTTCGCCTATCCGGGCACTGTAGTCACCTTGCAATGCCCGCAGCTCTTTGGCAACGGCAACGCACTGGTCAGCGCCTGAACACGTTGCTATCCGCTCCTGAACTTTGTCATATTCCTGCCGATATTTATCCCTGACGGCAGAACGGCAACTG
>NZ_PUWT01000184.1:0-929 GCF_002968995.1 Photorhabdus hindustanensis | reverse complement strand
TATAAAATGGAGTAGAGAAATAAATTTCTTTTAAAAAATATATCCATCACGATTATAACATTGCCAGTTAATGGTAAATGTAAATTAACCCTATCGCCCTTACTATACGGTCTGGATACCCGTTTTAAKGCAAGATCACCGCCGGCAACAATTTAACCATGATTGCCGGCAGGGGTATTACTCATACTGAGGCAATTTTGTCAGCCGAAGGGGCAGTTGCAATCGCCGAAAACAGCACCGCGTTGCACTCAGCTGAAGGGAAATATATCCCGGTGACTTCTGCGCTGATTGATTTTGGATTGGGTAATGCACCCCGGCTGACAATACATGTCCCAGAAATA
Organism: Photorhabdus hindustanensis; assembly: GCF_002968995.1. Lineage (NCBI taxonomy): Bacteria > Pseudomonadati > Pseudomonadota > Gammaproteobacteria > Enterobacterales > Morganellaceae > Photorhabdus > Photorhabdus hindustanensis. The sequence goes on along the minus strand of NZ_PUWT01000184.1, from coordinate 588 downwards.
GCAGGCGGAATGCCGGGGATTAAACTGGCGGATAAGCAGGCACGGGTTGCCGTGAGAAATAATCTTCCTATTGTCCATATTGCAGCGCCTAACCTCAATGGTGTTTCTCATAACTATTATCAGGAGTTTAATGTTGGGGCTTTAGGACTGGTATTAAATAATGCTACCGGTGCTACACAATCCGTGTTGGCAGGACCAATTAAGGCAAACCCTCACTTTAACGGTAAGTCTGCGGAGCTGATTATTAATGAAGTGGTAGGCACTTTAACTTCAAATCTGCAAGGTCTGTTGGAAGTGGTGGGACAAAAAGCCAGTGTCTTCATTGCCAACCCGAACGGCATTACCTGTAATGGCTGTGGTTTTGTTAATACCCCGGCAGTCACCTTATCGACCGGAAAACCGGTGTTTGATAAAGACGGAGCGTTAGCAGCCTTAGCAGTGAAAAAAGGCACCATAACTATCGGTGAAAAGGGGCTGGATGCAACGGCGCAGGATGATGTCGATATTATCAGCCGGGCAGCAATATTAAATGGCAAAGTACAGGCGAAAAACCTGACGTTGACACAAGGGGCCAACCAGGTTGATTTC
>NZ_PUWT01000183.1:0-1106 GCF_002968995.1 Photorhabdus hindustanensis | reverse complement strand
TAATTAAAACTAATTCTTGGATTCACATAATAAGTGCAACATCGTTAATCCGGAAGTAAACATGTTCGTATTCCTTTAAATAATTCATTCGGTGTTTTCCCTCCCCGTGTTTTTCGGGGGCGATTATTTAATCGGTTTACCACAAAATTTATTTCCTGATCAGAGACTTCATTAAAATCAGTTCCCTTTGGAAAGTATTGTCTGATTAGTCCATTGATATTCTCATTTATCCCTCTTTCCCAAGGCGAGTAAGGGTGAGCAAAATAAATTTGGGTTTCTAATTTTTTACTCATGATTTCATGCTCTGCGAACTCCAAACCGTTATCGAATGTGATGGTCTTAACCCTTTGTTTTAACGGGTATAATACTTTCACTACCGCTTTTGCGACTTCTAATGCCCGCTTGCTATCAAGTTTAACAATTATGGTATACAACGTTTTGCGGTCAACCAGGGTTAATAAGACACTTTTTTTTATCTTTCCCTATTATCGTATCACCTTCCCAGTCGCCAATACGTTCTTTTTTATCAACGAATTCCGGGCGCTCATCAATACTGGCCCGATTTTTAATTTTGCCTCTTTTTTCATAGCGGCCATAGCGTTTACGATAGGGTTTTCTGGCAATTCGCAGATGTTGCCATAAATCACCCCCCTCTATTTTATCTTGATAAATCAGCCTATAAATCGTCTCATGATGCAAAAATATCCCTTTATGCCGCTTCAAATAATCAACCGCCTGTTCAGGACTTAAATCTTGCCAAATTAACCGTTTTATCCATTTTTTGACTTCCGGCGTTATTTTTACGGCTTTTTTAGCAAAATGACGACGAGCCAATCCCTTCAAATGAGCCTGTTCAGGGCAATAGGTTTGAACTTCTTGATTTCTCTTCAATTCTCTGCTGATGGTCGACGGACTTCGCTTAAGTGACTCAGCAATGAAAAGCTGTGAAAAACCCGCTGTTTTTAAACTGGAAATCTGATATCTTTCTGTCTCGGTCAGTTGTGTATAGGCCATAGCGCATTCTCCTGTGGCGGGAAAGATGCCTACTATAGCAACTGACCGCCTTTCTGAAAAATTGCGCTTATTAGTCGAATCCGCCATTAATA
>NZ_PUWT01000182.1:0-3674 GCF_002968995.1 Photorhabdus hindustanensis | reverse complement strand
ATTTCAGGTTTTTATCCCGTCAATACGGGGTCCAGTGGAAGAACCCCCGAAAATGACGAGTACGGGATCACTTATCTGTTATCGTGCCAGAAATGTTGTTTCACGTGTGCCTCCAGCATCAACGATATGGCGTCAACATCAAGTTCCCCGTTACTTTTCCTGAAGTTGTAGCGACCAGTAAGCAGCATGTGGCTCCAGGCTATTGGTGATATTCGGGTAAACTCATTAATAATCTCCTGAGATACACCACTGGCTACCATTCGTTCATATACCGAATTCAGGATCATACCGTTGTAAGCAATAATACAATTTGCAATTAACCTTGCCGCATGGGCACTTATGCGATTTTCAACGATCCTTTTCCCCTGGAATACGCCGTGATACGTTTTTCTTATATTACTCTGAAGCTGGTGATAAGCCTCGGTACGGTTTCTGGCGCTTCGTATGGCTTTCCTGAGTTGCATATTGTCGATCAGGTTAAGGACATGCTTGCTTTTAAAAATAGCATTGTATTCAAATAATGCGGATTTTAACCTGACATAGCGAGTATGGGAATTAAGTTTGCGAATGATATTGCTTTGCGTGTTTTCCTGCATGATGAGTGAAAGCAGTACCCGTATCACACCCCGACGTTGAGAACGTATGCGTTCAGCATTGATAACCTTCTGGGGTTTTATTAAACCTGTGTAGTTCTCCGGTGGCTGGGTAGCATATAAATTGTCTGCCGCGCTCCTTACATTTTTTATGCTGGGTACATAATCCACATCTATTGAATCGAGGGTGACAAAATTCAGTTGATTCAGTGAGTGGTTATCGCCTGTGACCATATGAATATCAATATCTGTTTTATTGTTGTAAACCATGTCGTAGAGAGAGTGTCCTTCATACTCATTCAGACCAATATTTTTAGCATTCACTGCAACATAATTGGCAATCAAAGTATACAGGGATATGCCACGCCCTTTACCCAGATACTTTCTGGAGTAACGGGACTGGATAGTGCTGTCCGTGGTCGAAAATTTTTGTCCGTCAGCATCAGCCAGAATTTTGTTATCCATGAGATCCCATTGGCGGAATATGGGTAATAAATGAATATGATTACTGACAATATCATTGGCAGAACATAATGTGTCAACGCGAATAAAGTCTTCCCGTGTTGAGCGTAACGGGTTGAAATCAAGATCGGACATATCAGCCATTTTCAGAACACCAAATCCGAAGGCTTCGGATAACAAACAGCCGGTTATTATCAGTGGGAGTGGTTTTTTTCGCTTAATGTAACGATCTTTTATATGGGTAAAACCACTCCACATACCAATATGTTCGCCAATAAACATTACTATATTAGCAATTTCAATTTTTGGTAGTTTTTTGAAGAAGGCATCATCAAGTTTCTCTGTACTATCATAGAGCAGACTCCAGCATTGCTGACCTGTTTTAGTTTCCCGGATATTGAGTCCAGGATTGTTACCGCTTTCTATATTATGAGTGGTTCTTTCCCAGGCATCATTGAGCTCCTGAAGAGCGTTATCAAGACGCTGGTCACAGTAAACAGGTATTTTGGAGTAACCAAAGTCCGCTGAGATTTTTTCAACATCGTCTACCAGAGCATCGTCAATCAGATCGGCATCAATATCACAGTAGGATACGCTGTCGTTGCAGTACAGTCTGCCCCGTCCAATTTCATGATAAACTTTCTGATAAACAAAAAATTCGAAAAGATAAGGATCAATGTGAATATCAGTTGGTTTACGCTTTAAATATCTGGTCATGTTTTTAGGTACTGTAAATCCAAGGTCATCACAAATTTTCAAATCAGATGGGCTTTTTCCGCTACCGTAATGCGATTTTAAAATGGAAATCAATCCTCCTATATAACTATCCGCTTTATAATACTCAAAAGACACTGAGATAAGCACAGGACGTAAATACAGTGAGAATATCCTTGATGATTTCCCGTAAAATTCCCATAGCGAGGCTTTTTTATCAAAGGATTTTCCCTCCAGAAATTGAGCCATCGTTGAAAATTGCTCCTTGGGTAACATACCGTAAGCTATATTATTCAACTCGTCCGGTGTCAGTGCCGGGTTTCTGGTCGGAAACCACTTCAGAAATTTCGCCAGCTTAGGAAAATCGGTCACCACAGCAGAACTGTGTTCCATATGGGCCATCGATGCATAAATTTTTCCGGCATCCATGATGGCCCGTGTATGGTAGTTAAAACTCACAATGAGGTTGTCCATTATCTGCTGGTAGCGGTAGTGAACAAAGCAGAGGGTATGCAATAATTGTTGGTGCTTACTTAATTTCCTCAATCGGGAGGCAGCATATTGTTCAGTAATATCAGCATAATAGTGCACTGCATTTTTTGACAGATTTAATGACGGGATAAAACCTTTAGTGAATATACCCGTAATTATTGAAACTGCTTGATTTTCGCCCAAATGAAGCTCATGGTATCAGTCATGAAAATATTCATTACCGATGAACAAAAGGCCGAACTTGAACACCTCCATCACACCTGCCGTGATAAGAGAGAGTGTGATCGCATCAAAGCGGTCCTGCTGGCCTCTGAGGGCTGGAGTTCAGTCATGATCGCTCAGGCCCTGCGTCTTCATGAAACGACCGTTAATCGTCATATCAGCGATTACCTTAATCACCGCAAAATCAAGCCTGAAAATGGCGGCTCTCAGAGCTATCTCAGCGAAACACAGACTCAGGAACTTATCGCTTATCTGACCGCCAATCTTCTGCCCACCACACAGGCGGTTACCCGTCTTGTCGAAGAGAGGTGGGATATCAGTTACACCGTTCCCGGCATGAATAAATGGCCGCACCACAATGGCTTCAGCTATAAAAAACCGACCGGCGTACCACACAAATTCAATGCGGAACAGCAACGGGCCTTTAGGGAAGCCTACGGGAAACTGAAGCAGGAAGCCGGAGACCATGAGCCTATCCTGTTCATTGATGGCGTCCATCCCACACAGGGGACAAAACTCGCTTATGGTTGGATGCGCAAAGGCCAGAAAACTACGGTGAAAACAACGGGCAGCCATACCCGTCTGAACCTGATGGGGGCCCTGAATCTGGCCGATATCAGTCAAACGGTGGTGCGCGAATATGACCGTATCGACAGTTATCACATCGCCGAGTTTTTCATTGCCCTGCGTGAAACCTATCCGGTCAGTCAGAAGATTCATATTATCCTTGACGGAGCCGGTTACCACCGGAGTAGGCTGGTAAAAGACTGGGCTTATGTAATGAATATCGACCTTCATTATTTACCGCCATACAGCCCGAATCTGAACCCGATAGAAAGGCTGTGGAAGGTGATGAATGAACAGGTCAGAAATAACCATTATTTCGCCTCGACGGCCTTGTTCAGGCAGGCAATACATCGCTTTTTTACGGAAATATTACCGGAACTTGCCGGGAACCTGTCGTGCCGTATTAATGACAACTTCCAAGTTTTGAATCCTGCATCTTCAAGTTAAGCGGGTATATATACAAATTCTCAAGCAGTAAGGCTTTGTCCACTTCCGTTTTGACCGCTGTATACTGAAAATCCTTCTGGTCTGTCCGAATAATGTTGAGTGAAGTAATGTCATCATCCCGCTCAATAAGTGCTGTAAGCTGCTCACCAATGGACGCTGGCACCGATTCGGTGATTG
>NZ_PUWT01000181.1:0-1186 GCF_002968995.1 Photorhabdus hindustanensis | reverse complement strand
ATTTTCGGATGCCAACTAAATAAATTTTCAAAATAATAGATCACTGGAAGGGAACTCAGTCCGATTTTTGCGATCTGATCAATTGCCAAAAATCCCAAACCTCAACACGGACTGAGTGATGCCTATCATAGCACCCATACCTCAAAATGAATGCCAGAAAATGAGAAAACTTATCCATAAAACCCGTGATAAGAACTATTCCCGTCGATTGACGGCGTTATTGATGCTCAATGAGGGATTGACGGTGACTTATGTCGCTAAAACCCTTCATGCCGCACGCTCTTCCATCAATCGTTGGGTTGAATGGTTTACATTATATGGACTCGAAGGACTCAACAGTTTACCGGCTGGCCGACCTGCTGTCTGGGATCTCACCCCTCTCTATAGCCTGTTGCTTTTCTTATTACAGCAATCTCCCCAAGAATTCGGCTATCTTCGCTCTCGCTGGAGCCTTGAGCTTATGACTCATACCCTTAATGAATTACTCAACCTCTCCCTGACACAAAGTGTCCTCTATCGTTACTTTTCTCAGGTGGGAATTGTCTGGCGCAGAGCGGCACCCACGGTAAAACAACCTGATCCTGAACATGAGGAGAAAATGGCAAAGATCGCAGAAGCCAAAGCGAATATTTCAGAAAAACATCCCGTTTTCTATGAAGATGAGGTGGATATTGATTTCAACCCGAAAATCGGCGCGGACTGGTGTTTCAAAGGACAACAAAAACGGGTTATCACCCCGGGAAAAAATGAAAAACATTACCTTGCGGGTTGCCTCAATGCTCAGACAGAGCAAGTCACCTATGTTAAAGGAATAAAAAAGAACTCTGATTTATTTATCAAAATGTTAGATGAACTAAATCATCAATATCCCCATGCGGAAACTCTCACATTAATCTTAGATAACTACGGTATTCATAAAAGTCGGAAGGTAAAGGAGTGGCTGGCACGACATCCCAAATTTACCCTGTTGTTTTTACCCGTCTATTCACCGTGGCTAAATAAAATAGAACGGTTATGGCAATCGCTCCATGAGACAATAACGCGAAATCACCGTTGTCAATTTATGTGGCAGTTGCTTAATTATGTTGATGCCTTTTTGGCATCGTTTTCATCACAGCAAAAACCAGGAAGACAAAAAATGAGTGTAGCACTATTATGAAATCTTATTTAAATCTGTTCCAAAGAA
>NZ_PUWT01000180.1:0-1352 GCF_002968995.1 Photorhabdus hindustanensis | reverse complement strand
CTTTATGCTGCGTTTCATCGCAACACAACACTAAAAGTAAAGCCTGGCAGTGTCCTACTCTCACATGGGGAGACCCCACACTACCATCGGCGCTACGGCGTTTCACTGCTGAGTTCGGCATGGGGTCAGGTGGGACCGCCGCGCTATCGCCGCCAGGCATATTCCGTTTTATTCCAACCCTTGTCTGACTCTCCGTCACCACAACCATTGGAACCAATCTCTGAACAAGCTGAAATCTGTCTCTCTTCTGTCTTCCGACTTCTGTTTGCTGTCTTCCGACACCAAAACCCCTTCGGCGTTGTAAGGTTAAGCCGCTCGGTTCATTAGTACTGGTCAGCTCAATGCATCGCTGCACTTACACACCCAGCCTATCCACGTCTTCGTCTTAAACGTTCCTTCCGTGACTCTAAGTCAAGGGAAGACTCATCTCAAGGCAAGTTTCCCGCTTAGATGCTTTCAGCGGTTATCTCTCCCGCACTTAGCTACCGGGCTATGCCATTGGCATGACAACCCGTACACCAGCGGTGCGTCCACTCCGGTCCTCTCGTACTAGGAGCAGCCCCTTTCAATCTTCCTGCGCCCACGGCAGATAGGGACCGAACTGTCTCACGACGTTCTAAACCCAGCTCGCGTACCACTTTAAATGGCGAACAGCCATACCCTTGGGACCTACTTCAGCCCCAGGATGTGATGAGCCGACATCGAGGTGCCAAACACCGCCGTCGATATGAACTCTTGGGCGGTATCAGCCTGTTATCCCCGGAGTACCTTTTATCCGTTGAGCGATGGCCCTTCCATTCAGAACCACCGGATCACTAAGACCTACTTTCGTACCTGCTCGAGCCGTCACTCTCGCAGTTAAGCTGGCTTATGCCTTTGCACTAACCTCACGATGTCCGACCGTGATTAGCCAACCTTCGTGCTCCTCCGTTACCCTTTGGGAGGAGACCGCCCCAGTCAAACTACCCGCCAGACACTGTCCTCAGCCCGGATGACGGGCTTAAGTGAGAACATCGAACATTCAAGGGTGGTATTTCAAGGATGGCTCCATGCGGACTGGCGTCCGCACTTCCGGGCCTCCCACCTATCCTACACATCAAGGCTCCATGTTCAGTGTCAAGCTATAGTAAAGGTTCACGGGGTCTTTCCGTCTTGCCGCGGGGACACTGCATCTTCACAGCGAGTTCAATTTCACTGAGTCTCGGGTGGAGACAGCCTGGCCATCATTACGCCATTCGTGCAGGTCGGAACTTACCCGACAAGGAATTTCGCTACCTTAGGACCGTTATAGTTACGGCCGCCGTTTACTGGGGCTTCGATCAAGAGCCTCGCCTTGCGGCTAACCCCATCAA
>NZ_PUWT01000179.1:0-2518 GCF_002968995.1 Photorhabdus hindustanensis | reverse complement strand
CGGATAGCGATTTTCAGCGTCACCCCTTCCGTTTGTATCACCCAGTCCAGCACCGACCCCGCGGCGCCACAGCCAAAGCAGTGATACAGGTTCTTGGCAGGCGATATCACCATTGAGGGCGTTTTCTCGTGATGGAACGGACAGCGCAGCACATAATCCTCACCGCGTTTTTTCATCGCACGGCCTTGCTTACGCGCCAGCCCCAGCAACGAGACGGTTTGCTTTAAGCGGGCTAAATCGGTATCGGGAATGCGGGTCATCAATGACCTCCTGTAAAAACCTGTCAATAGGGTTTTGATAAAAATAACTCGACAAGCATATACTACAGTAGGTAGTATTTACAACAGTAAGATGTAAAACAGGGAGTAGATTATGGTCATTGAGTCACGAACAATATCGGTAAAAAAGACTATGGCCGCATCTATCAGCAGTGAAGAACAGATTTTTATGATGACATTAGGCAAGAGGATAACCACCTTACGCAAGGAGGCAGGGCTGACACAGGTTCAACTGGCGCAGAAGCTTAATGTTTCCCAGCAGGCTGTTCAGTCATGGGAGGCGGGCAGAAGGAGGATACAAATATCGATACTGCCAACTGTGGCAAGAATACTTTCAGTTTCACTGGAAAAGTTATTCGGTGAAGAGAGTGACCGGATACTGAGTAAGCGCGGCCCGGCTTCACGACTGGAAAAACAGATTCAGATTATTAGTCAGTTACCCAAGGGTAAACAGAAGCTGGTGTCTGAGATGCTGGATGCGGTGATTGCGCAGGCTCAGCAATAAAAAAACAAGCGGCTAATTAAAGAAGGGATTTTAACGCGGGCTGATGGTGCAGCCACACCGCCAGCCCGCTCACCACAACCAACTATACGAGGTAGTTAATTATGGCTGGACGCGATAATAAAACAATTCGCCGGATTTCCCAAGCTGAGCGTTTTGGGAGAGCGGGAAAAAACAGCATTTCTTTAAAGGGAAAATGGTTACAAGAGGCGGGATTTACCTTCGGAATGCCGCTAAAGATACGGGTGATGCCGGATTGTATTGTGATTACGGCCCAGAATACGCTGGAACTCTGGCAATGTCTGGAGGGGCTGAGTATTGCACCATTCAACCCCAGTGCTGCCGTTAACTGGATTAAGTATTATCCCGGTGGGTTGATGCTGACAGAATAGGACAAAACAACGGCCCCGGCACAAAGCCGGGGCGGGTTCTAATCATCATATTTAAAATCTATGTTGATTTTCATTTTATCCAGATCAACGGTGATTTCACACCCTGACCAAGCAGGCAAGCCATTAGTTAGATTATTTTCTATATAATATTTTCTCAGTTCTACTAGAGTCTCTATTAATTTACCATCGACATCTGGGCTATTTGGAACAAACCATTTCTTTTCGCCAAGGTTATCAACGTAATCAAATAAAAATTTTGCATGATCATTTTCAGGAGATAGTTCTGCGTCCAGAAAGATCTTAATTGCATTTTCTGGAGCAGCTTCATATAACACTTTTCCTATTCGGGAGTAAATTTCGTCATCAGTTGTTCCCATTATTTACCTCCTGGCGCATTCTTAAATGTTTCTCTAATAGGACGTCCATTATCGATCTGATAAGTTACAGTGATTTTATCAGGTCTAACGCTGTTTCCTATATATGATGGCTCTATCTTCACATTAACTTGTTTCCCATCTTTTAGAGCATTAGCCCAATTGTTCTCCATTTTTTTCCAGGTACTTTTATTAAGGTTACCATTCATTGGAACAATATTGAGCTTTTCACCAGGCCCATTAAAAATACTGGCGATTAAATGGCCGCCTTCATCACCGGCATTTCCACATTTACCACCTTTACATTGTTGATATGTATTACGATCATTCTTCGACCAAGATAGGGTGGCATCCACATTTCCCGTTCTTCCTAATGAGTCAGTATGATAAGTCTTGTTCCCATCCACATGATAGACCGTATTCGGTTCGGGTTTGTTCAGGGCCTTATTCCATCCGCCTTTCTTACCGGAATCTACCACAACAATGTTTTTCTCTGCTGCCGTATTGCCGGGCTTGCCTCCTTTGCCCATTCCACCGGTAACAGCCCCTAATGCCGCACCCGCCAAGATTTCTGCCTGCTGCTTGTCGATACCGTAGCGGCTCTGTAACTGGCTGGCAAATTCCGTACTCGAAACGACGCCTTCGGCTTCAATCTGCTGGGCCAACAGAGAAGACATATCATTCTTCATCCGTGAAGGCACATCGTCACCCAGTACGCGATCGATGGCTTGACGTACCAGCATACCATTAGCCGGGATATCGCCGTATTTTTCCTTGCAGGCGGCGGGATTGGAAGAACACACCGCGATCAGCTCTTTTTGCTGCTTGAGGCTCAGATCTTCCATTTCCTTCGTGATCTGTTTGCAGTCGCCGCGTCCCTCACACCCTTTGGCTCTGGCCGCAAAGTCGTCTATCTGCTCCGCGCTCAAAAAGTTATTCTCAATCGCATTCTTCGCCGTCTGCGCCCCGGCT
>NZ_PUWT01000178.1:0-1658 GCF_002968995.1 Photorhabdus hindustanensis | reverse complement strand
TATCGACGGGGAATTATCCGGTACACTGTCGGTATGACGCTCCATGACTTAATCGCGCTGGATGACCCCGGCCAGTTCCGCCTGCGGGCACTGGCGCTGCTTCAGCAACAATGTGATTATATTCGCCAGCTGGAAGAGGCCCTGAAACAGGCGCAACGCTGGCGTTTTGGCGCGCACAGCGAAACCCTGCCTGCCGGTCCCAAACGCAGTCAGTTTGAGGAAGATGCCGATACCGATATCGCGGTGCTGGAAACCCAGCTGTCACGCCTGCATATCAGGGAAAACGCGACCCCGGCCCAGCCTAAACGTCAGCCTTTGCCGGCGACTTTACCCCGTGAAGATATCCGGCTGGCGCCGGAGACGGAGAGCTGCCCGGATTGCGGTCATGCCCTGCGCTTTTTGCGTGATGAAATCAGTGAGCGACTGGAATACCGTCCGGCCACGTTTATCGTCCGGCGCTATATCAGCCCGCAGTACAGCTGCGCGCGCTGTCAGTGTGTGCATGCTAAAGCCCAGCCCGCCCACCTGATTGAAAAGGGCCTTCCAGAGCCGGGATTGCTGGCTCAGGTGGTGGTCGCCAAATATCGTGACCACCTGCCGCTCTACCGTCAGCAGCAAATCTATGCCCGCAGCGGCGTGACCCTGGCCCGCAGCACCCTGTCGGACTGGGTGGGGCAGGTGGCGGTGGCGTTGCAACCGCTGGCCGATGCCCTGAAGCAGGCGCTGCTGACGTCCCCGGTGCTGCATGCCGATGAGACTCCGTTGCCGATACTGGCCCCGGGAAAAGGCCAGACCCAGCGGGCTTACCTGTGGACGTCTGTCACCGGCCCCGATACCTCGCCCGCAGTCGTGTACTATGAGCTGCATCCCGGCCGCAGTGGCCGTTATGCCCAGAGCCTGCTGAAAGACTGGTCGGGCGGCACGTTGGTGACGGATGATTATGCCGGTTACAACGCGCTGCATGCCCGGTCGGATATCACCGAAGCGGGTTGCTGGGCTCACGCCCGCCGCAAATTCTTTGACCAATACAAAGCGAGCCAAAGTCCGGTAGCGAAACAGGCGCTGGATGGCATTCGTGACCTGTACAAGCTGGAGCGAAAAATCAAACACCGGCCGCCGGATAAACGGCGTCAGTGGCGACAGCGTTATGCCCGGCCGTGGCTGAATGAGTTCCGGTCCTGGTTGCAGACGACGCAGACCCAAACGGCCCCCCACTCTGGGTTACGCAAAGCGATAGATTACACGCTGAAGCGCTGGCCGGCGCTGGTGTGTTATCTGGATGACGGTCGGGTACCGATAGACAACAACCGGGCGGAGAATGCGGTCCGGGGTGTGGCGCTCGGGCGAAAGAACTGGCTTTTTGCGGGTTCCCTGCCCGCGGGACAACGGGCGGCCATGATAATGAGCCTATTGGAAACCGCTCAGGCCAACGGACATGAGCCCTGGGTCTGGTTACGTGATGTCCTCAGCCGGCTGCCTGTCTGGCCGAACAATCGGTTGAATGAGCTGCTGCCCTGGCCTGAGAATCCCTTCCGTTAACATCCCATTTTGTTGTTATCTGACAACGCAAGGTGAGTCCACCGGAACATTACAAATGAGGTCATGGTATCAGTCATGAAAATCTTCATTACCGATGAGCAAAAAGCCGAACTTGAACA
>NZ_PUWT01000177.1:0-2587 GCF_002968995.1 Photorhabdus hindustanensis | reverse complement strand
GTCGSACTTTTTTATATTTTCACTGTCCGCCCCACAATGTGGCTGATGACGCTCAATCAGGACAGCCGTATTTTCCATCGAAAGTCTGTACCGGAAATCTTAACGATCCTGCTTAAAGAGCATCGTATTTTATTTACCCGCGATACGCTCTATAAACGCCATGTCGAACGGGAATACACCACGCAAAAACGCGAATCCGCCTATGATTTCTGGTGCCGACTGGCGGCGGAAGAGGGCATTATCTTCTGGTTTGAGGAAAAACAGACGTTGTTCTGTGATTGCCGCCTGGGCATGCAGGCGGATATCGAACTGACTTACAATACGTACCCTGAAACGGACGAGACAGACACCACCGCGTACCAGTGGAGTTATGGCGAATACCTGTGTTCGAATGGCACGGTCCAGAAAGACCATAACTTTCTTAACCCTAAATATTCGCTTGAGCATCAGACGCAATCCGACGATAGCGGACACAACTCGGTGTTTGAAAGTTACGGCCGTTTCCAGTGGGACGAGGAAGCAAAACCGTTTACCCAACTGCGGCTGGAACAGTTACGAAACTACAGCAAAGTCGGCACCGCCAAAACCAACTGTATCCGGCTGCGTCCGGGCAAAATTTTTACCCTGCAATCCCATCCCATAGAGGCCATGAACGACCGCTGGCAGGTGCTGTCTGTCACGCATTATGGGTGGCAACCAGTCGCGTCGGACGACGGCGGCGAAGGAACCACGCTGACCAACGAGGTCGCCTTTATTCCGGGGCGACAGGACTGGCGGCCCCCTTACCGCTACAAACCGCTGGCGGACGGTGATGAAGTCGCCACGGTAGTCGGGCCGGGAAGCGAAGAGATTTATGTGAACGAACACGGCGCGATACGGATTCATTTCCACTGGAACCGTTACGATAAAGCGGACGACCTCGCGTCTTGCTGGGTACGGGTGGCACAAGGCTGGAACGGCAACGGTTTCGGTTTTATGGCGATACCGCGCGTCGGGCAGGAGGTGATAGTCAGCTATCTCAACGGCGATATCGACCGCCCGATTGTGACGGGGTGTACCTACAATGGCCTCAACCGTCCGCCGCTTGATTTACCGCTGGAGAAAACCCGTACCACCTTTAAAACCCGGACTCGCGGAGGACAGGGATTTAATGAACTGCGTTTTGAGGATGAAAGAGGCAGCGAGGAAGTGTTTATTCATGCTCAACGGAATATGAAAACGCAGATCCTCTGGGATAAAACCACGCAGATAGGCCATGACCAGCAAACAGAAGTGGCGCATAACCGCGCGGCGATAATTAAAAACGAGGATGATGAAGCGGTGCAGGGCTGCCAGACGCTTGAAGTCGGTCAAAATCAAACGGTGACCATTAAAGGCCAGCAAGTCGTTTCCGTTGGTAAAAGCCATCAATTGAACATCGAAGATAACCAGCAAATTACCGTGGGTAAACATATCACAATGCACTCGGAAAGCGGGCAAATCATCATTGGAAACGCAGGCGGACAGATAGTTATTGACCCGATGGGGAATATTCGTATCGAAGGGGTCAGCATCACCATGACTGACCATGTGACAGGAAGAAAATCCGCCGGCGCGCTGTTTGACTACTCCGCTCGCTATACCTTGCTCAGTGAACAGAGCGGTAAACCCCTGGCGCATACCCGCTATACCATTACCACCGCTGGCGGTCAGACTCTTTCCGGTAAAACCGATGGGCTGGGCAGAACGATGACTGTACGGAGTGAGGCCGAAGAAAATCTACAACTGAGTTCGCCGGAAGCCTCACCGAAACCGAAGCAAACCTTATATCAGGCCAGTGATAACACACCGGTAGAGCATGTGATGGAATTTACGGAGAAATAAATATGGCAATATCCAACAGTGGCAAGATGTGCCCGGCTGTCACCTCAATTAACTGTACGATGGAAATAGGCGTCTTTCCCGCCGATGAAGATCCCTGTTATCTGGCGAGAAAAGCCGAATATGCCCTGCGTCTGCCGGCAATGATTATCACCAAACAGGGAGTCATTCGCTTTCTTAATCAAATTATTATGAGTGGGTTGATTAAGGTTGAGGAACTTAAGCATGACGTTCTGTGGTCTTATAAAGCGGAAGTGGTGTTTGCTATCCGAGGAGAGCAAGATGTCCCCTTACCCATGCTGGCAACTAGCCAAGACTCTAAGCAGCGTTATGGCGATAATTTACCGCAATCCAGTAATCCGTTCGCCCGGCCTTCTGCCGACGATGTAGAAAAATTTGGGGTTGTTGGTATCCGTCGGCCCGATATTATTCTGGTTAAAGATGAAACTCTCCGCTGGCCGGGCAGAAATGCCACCTACTTTGATGGTTCTGTGCACCCTGATAATTTAAAGATGTTGATTGAAGTGAAATTTCCGGGTGATAAACTTGCCGAAGATCAAGAAATAGATTACATCCAGATTGCAACCGAAGACCGCTTTGGTGTAATGCGTATCAGCGATAACCGCACAGAAGAACAAAAACAGTATGATGAAGCGTGGCGAAAACTTTATCAGCCCGGTTCTCAACACTATAAAAATCCCATCCCACTGGCCCCGCTACCGTCCGG
>NZ_PUWT01000176.1:0-2441 GCF_002968995.1 Photorhabdus hindustanensis | reverse complement strand
GTCTGGCGGGTASGGGGATGAAAAAATCGCCGGTGCCCGATGTGATGAAAGTCAATGTGCAGGTGCGGGATGAAACGTCCGGCCTGTTCCATGTGGATACGCTGGACATGTATCACGCGCGGCATCGTCAGAACTACATCAGCACGGCGGCGCAAGAGCTGGAATGCGAGCTGTCGGTCATCAAACGCGAAGCCGGGCGGGTATTACTGATGCTGGAGCAGCAACAGGATGCGCAACAGCAAGCCGACGCCGAAGCCTCAGGGACAACGGCAGTCACGGTCAGCGCGGAAGACGAAGCCGCCGCGCTGGCGTTGCTGACATCACCGAACTTAACAGAACAAATTATCCACGACATGGCCGCCTGCGGGGTGGTCGGCGAATCCACCAATCTGCTGACCGGGTATCTGGCGGCGGTCTCGCGCAAACTCGATAAACCGCTGGCCGTGTTAATCCAGAGCAGCAGCGCGGCAGGCAAGAGCAGCCTGATGGATGCCGTGCTGAACCTGATGCCGGAAGAGGAGCGTATCCAGTACTCGGCGATGACCGGGCAGAGCCTCTACTATCTGGGGGAAACCAGCCTGCAACACAAAATCCTGGCGATAGCCGAAGAGGAAGGCGTGCGGCAGGCGGCCTATGCCCTGAAACTGTTACAGTCGGACGGCGAACTGAAAATCGCGTCAACGGGCAAGAACGAACAGAGCGGCGAACTGGTGACGCGGGAATACAAGGTACAGGGCCCGGTGATGCTGATGCTGACCACCACCGCCATTGATGTGGATGAAGAGCTGCTGAACCGCTGTCTGGTGCTGACGGTCAACGAATCGCGCGAACAGACGCAGGCCATCCACGCCATGCAGCGGCACCGTCAGACACTGGCCGGGTTGCTGGCTGACTCGGAGAAAAGCTATCTGACGCAGTTACACCAGAACGCCCAGCGCCTGTTAAGGCCGCTGAAAGTGGTGAATCCGTATGCGCACCAGCTCACTTTTTTAAGCGATAAAACGCGGATGCGGCGCGACCATATGAAATACCTCACCTTAATACAGGCCATTGCCTTACTGCACCAGTATCAACGTGAAGTGAAGAAAACCACCCACCGCGGGCAAGTCATCGAATATATCGAAGTCACCCAGGACGACATTACCCTGGCTAACCGGCTGGCGCATGAGGTGCTGGGGCGCACGCTGGATGAAATGCCGCCGCAGACGCGTAAGCTGTTGCTGCTGATACAGGCGATGGTGAACGAACAAGCCCAAATCCAGCACTGCCAGCCAAACGAAGTGCGCTTTACCCGACGGGATATCCGCGCCTTTACCCACTGGAGCGACAGCCAGCTCAAAAACCACTGTCAACGGCTGACGGAAATGGAATACCTGCTGTCGCATGGCGGCAGCCGGGGGCACCTGTTGCATTATGAACTGCTGTGGGACGGGGAAGACAACGGCGCGGCGCACCTGTGCGGCCTGCTGGATGTCGGAGAACCGGACTCAGAAACGGCAGGCAGTGAACGCAAGTCTGACCCGGAAGGTGGCAAGTCTTCCCCAAGTCTGGGGCAAGTCTGGTCTAAGTCTGGGGAAGAAAAACCCGCGTCAGCCCAGACAGTACAAGGGCCGGCGGGTGAACAAGTCCGGGCAGATGAAAACGCAGTTATCAGGGAAAATAATCACGGAGACGCATTGCCCGTGCCCGACAGGGATAAAACGCCGGCAGCCGTCCCGACAGGTCAGGAGAGCAAGTCTGACTTAAATGAACACAAGTCTGCCTCAAGTCTGGGTCAAGTTCGGGTCAAGTCTGGGGTGAAAAAATCCCCATCAGGGCAGACAGAACACGGGTTCAGCGTGCCGCAAGTCGGGGTAACGGAAGACACAGTGATAAAAGGAAAAAAGAAAACGCGCCCCTTGTCTGCGCCCGCCACTCAATCTCAACCGGAGGTCAATCATGGCAAACCGTAAACCGCGCAAAGGAAGTCTCCTGACCGTCGATGACGTCTACCGTCAGCCGGTGGGTCCGGCACATGACCCGAAGAGCCTGTATGCGTTGCTGCTGCGCTTTGTGGCGTGGCGGCAGGAGCGGAACTGGTCGGAAACCACGCTGAAAGTACAGACCCATCACACCTATCGCTTCATCCTGTGGGCCACGGAACGGGGCCTGTACTATGCCGCGGATATCACGCGGCCGATACTGGAACGTTACCAGCGCTACCTGTACCAGTACCGCAAGACCAACGGAGAGCCGCTGAGCATCCGCACCCAACGCACGCAGTTGCAGCCGTTACAGGTGTGGTTCAAATGGCTGACGAAACAGAATCTGATACTGGCGAACCCGGCAGCGGACATTGAGTTGCCGCGGGAAGAAAAACGGCTGCCAAAGTATATCCTGAGCATTGATGAAATCGAGCATATCCTGTCGCTGCCTGACCCGCATACGTTGCAGGGCGCGCG
>NZ_PUWT01000175.1:0-2798 GCF_002968995.1 Photorhabdus hindustanensis | reverse complement strand
CTTTGAGCGTCAAACTTTGAATTGAAGAGTTTGATCATGGCTCAGATTGAACGCTGGCGGCAGGCCTAACACATGCAAGTCGGGCGGTAACAGGAAAGCGCTTGCGCTTTTGCTGACGAGCGGCGGACGGGTGAGTAATGTCTGGGGATCTGCCCGAGGGCGGGGGATAACCACTGGAAACGGTGGCTAATACCGCATAATGTCGCAAGACCAAAGTGGGGGACCTGAAAGGGCCTCACGCCGTCGGATGAACCCAGATGGGATTAGCTGGTAGGTAGGGTAATGGCCTACCTAGGCGACGATCCCTAGCTGGTCTGAGAGGATGACCAGCCACACTGGGACTGAGACACGGCCCAGACTCCTACGGGAGGCAGCAGTGGGGAATATTGCACAATGGGCGCAAGCCTGATGCAGCCATGCCGCGTGTATGAAGAAGGCCTTCGGGTTGTAAAGTACTTTCAGCGGGGAGGAAGGGTTGAGCCTGAACAGGGCTGGGCCTTGACGTTACCCGCAGAAGAAGCACCGGCTAACTCCGTGCCAGCAGCCGCGGTAATACGGAGGGTGCGAGCGTTAATCGGAATGACTGGGCGTAAAGCGCACGCAGGCGGTCAATTAAGTTAGATGTGAAATCCCCGGGCTCAACCTGGGAACGGCATCTAAGACTGGTTGACTGGAGTCTCGTAGAGGGGGGTAGAATTCCATGTGTAGCGGTGAAATGCGTAGAGATGTGGAGGAATACCGGTGGCGAAGGCGGCCCCCTGGACGAAGACTGACGCTCAGGTGCGAAAGCGTGGGGAGCAAACAGGATTAGATACCCTGGTAGTCCACGCTGTAAACGATGTCGATTTGGAGGTTGCGGCCTTGAGCTGTGGCTTCCGAAGCTAACGCGTTAAATCGACCGCCTGGGGAGTACGGCCGCAAGGTTAAAACTCAAATGAATTGACGGGGGCCCGCACAAGCGGTGGAGCATGTGGTTTAATTCGATGCAACGCGAAGAACCTTACCTACTCTTGACATCCTCAGAATTTGCTGGAGACAGCGAAGTGCCTTCGGGAACTGAGAGACAGGTGCTGCATGGCTGTCGTCAGCTCGTGTTGTGAAATGTTGGGTTAAGTCCCGCAACGAGCGCAACCCTTATCCTTTGTTGCCAGCGCGTGATGGCGGGAACTCAAAGGAGACTGCCGGTGATAAACCGGAGGAAGGTGGGGATGACGTCAAGTCATCATGGCCCTTACGAGTAGGGCTACACACGTGCTACAATGGCGGATACAAAGTGAAGCGACCTCGCGAGAGCAAGCGGAACACACAAAGTCTGTCGTAGTCCGGATTGGAGTCTGCAACTCGACTCCATGAAGTCGGAATCGCTAGTAATCGTAGATCAGCATGCTACGGTGAATACGTTCCCGGGCCTTGTACACACCGCCCGTCACACCATGGGAGTGGGTTGCAAAAGAAGTCGGTAGCTTAACCGCGAGGGGGGCGCTGACCACTTTGTGGCTCATGACTGGGGTGAAGTCGTAACAAGGTAACCGTAGGGGAACCTGCGGTTGGATCACCTCCTTACCTGAGATAGGTTAAGTGCAGTGCTCACACAGATTGTCTGATGAAAGTCGAGAGCAAGGGAGTCTGCGAAGCCGACCATAGGGTCCCCTTCGTCTAGAGGCCTAGGACACCGCCCTTTCACGGCGGTAACAGGGGTTCGAATCCCCTAGGGGACGCCACTTGCGGGATAACGGGTGAAAGGCGTTGTCATCAAGGTATCTTTAAGCGGATTAGTGATAATCGGTTTAGCGATATAAGCTCTTTAACAATCTGGAACAAGCTGAAAAATTGAAACACTCAGTAATATCGACAAGGTATTATTGGGGAGTCTCTCAAGCTGAACAATCCGAGACTTTTTCGGGTTGTGAGGTTAAGCGAATAAGCGTACACGGTGGATGCCTAGGCAGTCAGAGGCGATGAAGGACGTGCTAATCTGCGAAAAGCGTCGGTAAGCTGATATGAAGCGATATAGCCGGCGATGTCCGAATGGGGAAACCCAGTGCAATGCGTTGCACTATCATTAACTGAATCCATAGGTTAATGAGGCGAACCGGGGGAACTGAAACATCTCAGTACCCCGAGGAAAAGAAATCAACCGAGATTCCCCCAGTAGCGGCGAGCGAACGGGGAGCAGCCCAGAACCAGCATCAGCCATAGCATCAGAGGAACGGTCTGGAAAGGCCGGCGAGAGAGGGTGACAGCCCCGTACTCGAAGGTGGTATGGCTGTGAGTTCGACGAGTAAGGCGGGACACGAGAAATCCTGTCTGAAGATGGGGGGACCATCCTCCAAGGCTAAATACTCCTGACTGACCGATAGTGAACCAGTACCGTGAGGGAAAGGCGAAAAGAACCCCGGCGAGGGGAGTGAAAGAGAACCTGAAACCGTGTACGTACAAGCAGTGGGAGCCTTGATTAATCAGGGTGACTGCGTACCTTTTGTATAATGGGTCAGCGACTTATATTCTGTAGCAAGGTTAACCGTATAGGGGAGCCGCAGGGAAACCGAGTCTTAACTGGGCGAATAAGTTGCAGGGTATAGACCCGAAACCCGGTGAGCTAGCCATGGGCAGGTTGAAGGTTGGGTAACACTAACTGGAGGACCGAACCGACTAATGTTGAAAAATTAGCGGATGACCTGTGGCTGGGGGTGAAAGGCCAATCAAACCGGGAGATAGCTGGTTCTCCCCGAAAGCTATTTAGGTAGCGCCTCGTGGATTCATCTTCGGGGGTAGAGCACTGTTTCGGCTAGGGGGCC
>NZ_PUWT01000174.1:0-1530 GCF_002968995.1 Photorhabdus hindustanensis | reverse complement strand
GCTATATTATAAACCATATCAATAATAACCTTTTATTATAGTAACTTTAGGATAGATATAAATATCAATTATTGATAACTTTAATTATTTATTAATAGAATCATTTTCATGTGAATATATTTTTGAATCATATTGTTATGTTTTTTATACTGAGCTCCGGTCCTGAATTTTCGAGTTCCTCCATTGCATCAACAAGCGCGACCTGTAACCCTACAGGAAGTCTTCGTGACTGCTCCCCGCCGTAAAAACGGCGAGGCTTCCCACTTCTCAGGCCGCCACCGTCTTTATGACGGATTTACGCTGGCCTCCGTGGGCAGAGACGACGAGTCCCGCCGCCTGTAATTCTGTTATGCCCTTGCGCTCGATGTTGAGCGCCGCATTGATATCGCGGTCATGTTCGACTCGACAGAAAGGGCATTGCCAGAGCCGCTTACGCAGCGGCATTTCCAGCATTTTGTAACCGCAGCAATGGCAGGTTTTCGAACTGGCGAACCACTGATCCAGTTTGACCAGATGGACGCCTGCCGCTGCGGCTTTGTATTCCAGTTTCTTGATGAAGCCATGCCAGCCCGCATCCCCGATAGCGCGGGCAAGGTGGTGATTCTTCATCATGTTGGCCGATTTCAGTGTCTCCACAATTATCGCTTGGTTTTCGTCAACCATTGAACGAGACAGTTTGTGTTGAAAATCGGCGCGGGCATTCGCTACCCGCTCATGTACGGCGGCAAGCCTCTGTCGTGCTTTACGACGGTTGGCGCTGCCTTTTTGTTTCCGGGAGAGGGCCTTCTGTTTACGCCTCAGATTACGGCCGGCATTGATAAGATGACGGGGATTGGCCATCTTATCTCCGCTGGATTTGACAGCGTAGTGAGACAATCCCATATCCAAACCTGTCATCTGGGTTATCAAAGCGGGCTTCGCGGGCGCGGCCAGGCCGTCATCACAGAGTATCGAGGCGTAGTATTTACCGGTGGCTGAACAACTCAGCGTAATGCTTTTCACCTCTCCGGTCATTTCACGGTGCAGACGGGCTTCTATCGGCGATAATTTGGGTATTTTTATTGCCCCGTCCAACACCTTCACCCCGACACAATGATAGCTGGACTGCCTGCCATGCTTGCGTTTGAATGTCGGGAAGCGCGCTTTCAGCTTCGGATTAAAAAAGTGGGAAAACGCCATATCGAGGTTAATCACCGCCTGCTGCAAGGCGATGGAATCATACGCTTTGAGCCAGGCATACCGGCGGGATTTTTTCGCCACTGACAGTAAGGGCTTGAGGTCTTTACGCGGGCTGAGGTTCACCCCGTGGCGTTGATAAGCGTGCTTCTTAATGTGGAGCGCCTTGTTGTACGCGAAACGGACCGCACCGAACTGAGCATTGAGATAATCAGCCTGTTCGGGTGTCGGGTAAATGCGGACTTTGGTGGCTCTTAACATCATCAGCGCTCATCGGGATAGTTTATGTATTTTAACCGCTTTTTTTGGCGTGTCCCCCCCGGGCTGCCAGTGAACGTGATGGTTAATAACCTG
>NZ_PUWT01000173.1:0-1491 GCF_002968995.1 Photorhabdus hindustanensis | reverse complement strand
CAACATCTGTCCGTAAAGCGCTTAAGGTGACTGCTCCCCGCCGTAAAAACGGCGAGGCTTCCCACTTCTCAGGCCGCCACCGTCTTTATGACGGATTTACGCTGGCCTCCGTGGGCAGAGACGACGAGTCCCGCCGCCTGTAATTCTGTTATGCCCTTGCGCTCGATGTTGAGCGCCGCATTGATATCGCGGTCATGTTCGACTCGACAGAAAGGGCATTGCCAGAGCCGCTTACGCAGCGGCATTTCCAGCATTTTGTGACCGCAGCAATGGCAGGTTTTCGAACTGGCGAACCACTGATCCAGTTTGACCAGATGGACGCCTGCCGCTGCGGCTTTGTATTCCAGTTTCTTGATGAAGCCATGCCAGCCCGCATCCCCGATAGCGCGGGCAAGGTGGTGATTCTTCATCATGTTGGCCGATTTCAGTGTCTCCACAATTATCGCTTGGTTTTCGTCAACCATTGAACGAGACAGTTTGTGTTGAAAATCGGCGCGGGCATTCGCTACCCGCTCATGTACGGCGGCAAGCCTCTGTCGTGCTTTACGACGGTTGGCGCTGCCTTTTTGTTTCCGGGAGAGGGCCTTCTGTTTACGCCTCAGATTACGGCCGGCATTGATAAGATGACGGGGATTGGCCATCTTATCTCCGCTGGATTTGACAGCGTAGTGAGACAATCCCATATCCAAACCTGTCATCTGGGTTATCAAAGCGGGCTTCGCGGGCGCGGCCAGGCCGTCATCACAGAGTATCGAGGCGTAGTATTTACCGGTGGCTGAACGGCTCAGGGTCATGCTTTTCACCTCTCCGGTCATTTCACGGTGCAGGCGGGCTTCTATCGGCGATAACTTGGGTATTTTTATTGCCCCGTCCAACACCTTCACCCCGACACAATGATAGCTGGACTGCCTGCCATGCTTGCGTTTGAATGTCGGGAAGCGCGCTTTCAGCTTCGGATTAAAAAAGTGGGAAAACGCCATATCGAGGTTAATCACCGCCTGCTGCAAGGCGATGGAATCATACGCTTTGAGCCAGGCATACCGGCGGGATTTTTTCGCCACTGACAGTAAGGGTTTGAGGTCTTTACGCGGGCTGAGGTTCACCCCGTGGCGTTGATAAGCGTGCTTCTTAATGTGGAGCGCCTTGTTGTACGCGAAACGGACCGCACCGAACTGAGCATTGAGATAATCAGCCTGTTCGGGTGTCGGGTAAATGCGGACTTTGGTGGCTCTTAACATCATCAGCGCTCATCGGGATAGTTTATGTATTTTAACCGCTTTTTTTGGCCGTGTCCCCCCGGGCTGCCAGTGAACGTGATGGTTAATAACCTGAAAGCCCTGCGGGCTTTTCGCCTTATATCACCGCCCGCATTGGGCGAGGGTTTACGGCGGATTTTGCTAAAATGGTTCGAATAGCTATTATGGTTAAAAGTGCATGGAGCTACCAGTAATCAAAATAGCCAACCGCCAACCAAGATGATTTTTGGACCCC
>NZ_PUWT01000172.1:0-4729 GCF_002968995.1 Photorhabdus hindustanensis | reverse complement strand
TTACGCTGAGGGTTTCTACTGTATTTAAAGCCTGGCAGTGTCCTACTCTCACATGGGGAGACCCCACACTACCATCGGCGCTACGGCGTTTCACTGCTGAGTTCGGCATGGGGTCAGGTGGGACCACCGCGCTATCGCCGCCAGGCATATTCCGTTTTATTCCAACCCTTGTCTGACTCTCCGTCAACACAACCATTGGAACCAATCTCTGAACAAGCTGAAATCTGTCTCTCTTCTGTCTTCCGACTTCTGTTTGCTGTCTTCCGACACCAAAACCCCTTCGGCGTTGTAAGGTTAAGCCGCTCGGTTCATTAGTACTGGTCAGCTCAATGCATCGCTGCACTTACACACCCAGCCTATCCACGTCTTCGTCTTAAACGTTCCTTCCGTGACTCTAAGTCAAGGGAAGACTCATCTCAAGGCAAGTTTCCCGCTTAGATGCTTTCAGCGGTTATCTCTCCCGCACTTAGCTACCGGGCTATGCCATTGGCATGACAACCCGTACACCAGCGGTGCGTCCACTCCGGTCCTCTCGTACTAGGAGCAGCCCCTTTCAATCTTCCTGCGCCCACGGCAGATAGGGACCGAACTGTCTCACGACGTTCTAAACCCAGCTCGCGTACCACTTTAAATGGCGAACAGCCATACCCTTGGGACCTACTTCAGCCCCAGGATGTGATGAGCCGACATCGAGGTGCCAAACACCGCCGTCGATATGAACTCTTGGGCGGTATCAGCCTGTTATCCCCGGAGTACCTTTTATCCGTTGAGCGATGGCCCTTCCATGCAGAACCACCGGATCACTAAGACCTACTTTCGTACCTGCTCGAGCCGTCACTCTCGCAGTTAAGCTGGCTTATGCCTTTGCACTAACCTCACGATGTCCGACCGTGATTAGCCAACCTTCGTGCTCCTCCGTTACCCTTTGGGAGGAGACCGCCCCAGTCAAACTACCCGCCAGACACTGTCCTCAGCCCGGATGACGGGCTTAAGTGAGAACATCGAACATTCAAGGGTGGTATTTCAAGGATGGCTCCATGCGGACTGGCGTCCGCACTTCCAAGCCTCCCACCTATCCTACACATCAAGGCTCCATGTTCAGTGTCAAGCTATAGTAAAGGTTCACGGGGTCTTTCCGTCTTGCCGCGGGGACACTGCATCTTCACAGCGAGTTCAATTTCACTGAGTCTCGGGTGGAGACAGCCTGGCCATCATTACGCCATTCGTGCAGGTCGGAACTTACCCGACAAGGAATTTCGCTACCTTAGGACCGTTATAGTTACGGCCGCCGTTTACTGGGGCTTCGATCAAGAGCCTCGCCTTGCGGCTAACCCCATCAATTAACCTTCCAGCACCGGGCAGGCGTCACACCGTATACGTCCACTTACGTGTTTGCACAGTGCTGTGTTTTTAATAAACAGTTGCAGCCAGCTGGTCTCTGCGACTGGCTTCGGCTCCGGAGGCAAACTCCTTCACCTACTGCCAGCGTGCCTTCTCCCGAAGTTACGGCACCATTTTGCCTAGTTCCTTCACCCGAGTTCTCTCAAGCGCCTGAGTATGCTCTACCTGACCACCTGTGTCGGTTTGGGGTACGATTCAATATGACCTGATGCTTAGAGGCTTTTCCTGGAAGCCGGGCATCAACCACTTCACTGCCGTAGCAGCTCGTCATCACGCCTCAGTGTTACAGAAGAGCGGATTTGCCTGCTCCTCCCACCTACACGCTTAAACCGGGACGACCGTCGCCCGGATGGCCTAGCCTTCTCCGTCCCCCCTTCGCAGTCACATTCAGTACAGGAATATTAACCTGTTTCCCATCAGCTACGCCGTTCGGCCTCGCCTTAGGGGTCGACTCACCCTGCCCCGATTAACGTTGGACAGGAACCCTTGGTCTTCCGGCGAGCGGGTTTTTCACCCGCTTTATCGTTACTTATGTCAGCATTCGCACTTCTGATACCTCCAGCGGGCCTCACAGCGCCACCTTCAACGGCTTACAGAACGCTCCCCTACCCAGCGACACTTTCGTGTCGCTGCCGCAGCTTCGGTGCATGGTTTAGCCCCGTTACATCTTCCGCGCAGGCCGACTCGACCAGTGAGCTATTACGCTTTCTTTCAATGATGGCTGCTTCTAAGCCAACATCCTGGCTGTCTGGGCCTTCCCACATCGTTTCCCACTTAACCATGACTTCGGGACCTTAGCTGGCGGTCTGGGTTGTTTCCCTCTTCACGACGGACGTTAGCACCCGCCGTGTGTCTCCCGTGATACCATTCTTCGGTATTCGCAGTTTGCATCGGGTTGGTAAGCCGGGATGGCCCCCTAGCCGAAACAGTGCTCTACCCCCGAAGATGAATCCACGAGGCGCTACCTAAATAGCTTTCGGGGAGAACCAGCTATCTCCCGGTTTGATTGGCCTTTCACCCCCAGCCACAGGTCATCCGCTAATTTTTCAACATTAGTCGGTTCGGTCCTCCAGTTAGTGTTACCCAACCTTCAACCTGCCCATGGCTAGCTCACCGGGTTTCGGGTCTATACCCTGCAACTCATTCGCCCAGTTAAGACTCGGTTTCCCTGCGGCTCCCCTATACGGTTAACCTTGCTACAGAATATAAGTCGCTGACCCATTATACAAAAGGTACGCAGTCACCCCACCCCAAAACGCTCCACTGCTTGATTAGTGTGTTGGGCGTCGCTGTCGCTCCGCCAACCGTCATCTGAGATGACGTTACGCATTTTGTGCGCCACACAAAGCGAAACGCTTTGGTGGTGGGGCTCCCACTGCTTGTACGTACACGGTTTCAGGTTCTCTTTCACTCCCCTCGCCGGGGTTCTTTTCGCCTTTCCCTCACGGTACTGGTTCACTATCGGTCAGTCAGGAGTATTTAGCCTTGGAGGATGGTCCCCCCATCTTCAGACAGGATTTCTCGTGTCCCGCCTTACTCGTCGAACTCACAGCCATGCCACCTTCGAGTACGGGGCTGTCACCCTCTCTCGCCGGCCTTTCCAGACCGTTCCTCTGATGGCATCGCTGATGCTGGTTCTGGGCTGCTCCCCGTTCGCTCGCCGCTACTGGGGGAATCTCGGTTGATTTCTTTTCCTCGGGGTACTGAGATGTTTCAGTTCCCCCGGTTCGCCTCATTAACCTATGGATTCAGTTAATGATAGTGCAACGCATTGCACTGGGTTTCCCCATTCGGACATCGCCGGCTATATCGCTTCATATCAGCTTACCGACGCTTTTCGCAGATTAGCACGTCCTTCATCGCCTCTGACTGCCTAGGCATCCACCGTGTACGCTTATTCGCTTAACCTCACAACCCGAAAGAGTCTCGGATTGCTCAGCTTGAGAGACTCCCCAATAATACCTTGTCGATATTACTGAGTGTTTCAATTTTTCAGCTTGTTCCAGATTGTTAAAGAGCTTATATCGCTAAACAGATTCCTAAAATCCGCTTAAAGACACATCGACAACGCCTTTCACCCGTTATCCCGCAAGTGGCGTCCCCTAGGGGATTCGAACCCCTGTTACCGCCGTGAAAGGGCGGTGTCCTAGGCCTCTAGACGAAGGGGACCCTATGGTCGGCTTCGCAGACTCCCTTGCTCTCGACTTTCATCAGACAATCTGTGTGAGCACTGCACTTAACCTATCTCAGGTAAGGAGGTGATCCAACCGCAGGTTCCCCTACGGTTACCTTGTTACGACTTCACCCCAGTCATGAGCCACAAAGTGGTCAGCGCCCTCCTCGCGGTTAAGCTACCGACTTCTTTTGCAACCCACTCCCATGGTGTGACGGGCGGTGTGTACAAGGCCCGGGAACGTATTCACCGTAGCATGCTGATCTACGATTACTAGCGATTCCGACTTCATGGAGTCGAGTTGCAGACTCCAATCCGGACTACGACAGACTTTGTGTGTTCCGCTTGCTCTCGCGAGGTCGCTTCACTTTGTATCCGCCATTGTAGCACGTGTGTAGCCCTACTCGTAAGGGCCATGATGACTTGACGTCATCCCCACCTTCCTCCGGTTTATCACCGGCAGTCTCCTTTGAGTTCCCACCTCGACGTGCTGGCAACAAAGGATAAGGGTTGCGCTCGTTGCGGGACTTAACCCAACATTTCACAACACGAGCTGACGACAGCCATGCAGCACCTGTCTCTCAGTTCCCGAAGGCACTTCGCTGTCTCCAGCAAATTCTGAGGATGTCAAGAGTAGGTAAGGTTCTTCGCGTTGCATCGAATTAAACCACATGCTCCACCGCTTGTGCGGGCCCCCGTCAATTCATTTGAGTTTTAACCTTGCGGCCGTACTCCCCAGGCGGTCGATTTAACGCGTTAGCTTCGGAAGCCACAGCTCAAGGCCACAACCTCCAAATCGACATCGTTTACAGCGTGGACTACCAGGGTATCTAATCCTGTTTGCTCCCCACGCTTTCGCACCTGAGCGTCAGTCTTCGTCCAGGGGGCCGCCTTCGCCACCGGTATTCCTCCACATCTCTACGCATTTCACCGCTACACATGGAATTCTACCCCCCTCTACGAGACTCCAGTCAACCAGTCTTAGATGCCGTTCCCAGGTTGAGCCCGGGGATTTCACATCTAACTTAATTGACCGCCTGCGTGCGCTTTACGCCCAGTCATTCCGATTAACGCTCGCACCCTCCGTATTACCGCGGCTGCTGGCACGGAGTTAGCCGGTGCTTCTTCTGCGGGTAACGTCAAATCCAACTCTGT
>NZ_PUWT01000171.1:0-1301 GCF_002968995.1 Photorhabdus hindustanensis | reverse complement strand
TAGAGAACAAAATCATTGCAGAACCCAGGGCAACCGCATGAATGCTTAAATATTATTCAGATTAGAAAATCCTGCTTGTACGACTTGTTCCAGAAATTGCGTTTTCATCCAGGCTCGCATTCGTTTCTTTCTTATACTTAATTTGCTGCCTTCTGTTTTCAGCATATTCAAGGCAATTCGCCTCAATATCGCGATATTTTCCGCCGCATTTTCTCGATAAATCTGACAATCATCCTCATGAAACGTCGCATCCAATACCCAATGGAGATTGTTCTCAATACGCCAATGGCTGCGCACTGCCTGAGCTAAGCTTTCTTCTGTCAGGGGGGCTGAGCTGATGTAATAACGATACTCCAGACTGGGTGATTGGCCTTTTTCTTGCCGGTAACCCATGACAACACCAAGGGTTTTTAATTCCGGCCAGGCGGGGAATTCTGCTTTGAGTGTCTCGGCACTGATGACATGACTTTCCCGGATTTCAAGGCGTCCATGCGACTGTTCCAGCATGACTTTTTCTCTTACCGAAGGCGCGATACGCTGGGCTTTTAACGCCTTTTGAATCGCCCTGTGGAGATGTTTTTGGTTATCTTTAACACTGAACAAATAATCCGCACCCGCATCAAGGAGTGCCTGAGCTATCCGGGTCTGACATCCCATCGCATCAAGGGAAACCAACGCGCCTTTTAGGTCTAACAATTTAATCAGCTCAGGAATAGCCGTGATTTCATTGGACTTCTTTTCTGTCCTAACCTGACCCATCACCAGTTTATTCGTGGTGGCATAAGCGCTCACCAAATGCAGCGTGGAAAGGCGCTCTTCCGGTGAATAAGCGCCCCGCAATACTTTACCGTCAATGGCCACTAATTCGCCCTGGGTGAGTTCATGAACAGCCTTCATCCAGTTGATAAAACAGAGGTTAAATTGTTCCGGGTTAATGCGCGAAATAAGGCGGGCAAACGTATCATCAACAGGGACACCTTCTTTGAACATGCCTTGTTTCAGGAACCAATCATGGTGCCCTTCGGTATACTCCTGAATATCACTCCAGCCTTCTGCGCCCGCAATCACGGCACACAGTGACGAAAACAGGATGTCAAATAAAGGATAGGTGACTTTCGCACTCTGGCGAGGGTCTTGGATTGCCGAAAAATGAAGGGTAAAGTTCTCAAGGCACATGATATAGGTTTTCACTCTCAAAAGAGAGTATAAGATCACAGTGCTTTATTTGAAGCAACCTATTTTATTTTTGGCTAAAAAACATTCGTGATCTTGCCCTGGTTTTAGCGCGTTACTCTTCAATT
>NZ_PUWT01000099.1:0-1864 GCF_002968995.1 Photorhabdus hindustanensis | reverse complement strand
CGCTTCAATACCACTGGATATCGCCCATGACAGAACGCCACATAACAAACATTCAGCCCATTTGTTTTTACATTCCACTCCGTCATAAATCAGACGCCCCCAACAAATCAATATTGCGGCTGCCGTGCCAGATACTTGCGGCCACGAATGTTTTAAGCCTTCTATCAATTCGGCCCATAAATCAGGATTATTTTTCATCTTCATATTCCACCCCCGTTGGGGATTAAGACCCCGTTAAACGGGTGTGAAAAGAAAAAGGCCGCGTCAGATCGCAGCCCTTGAAGTGTTGCCGGGTATTTCACGCCCGGCGCGTGGTATTCTCTTGGTTCCTACAAATACACAGGAGAATTATTTTGGCAAAATTTCACAACTTGTGGCACGCCATTAAGACTAGGGTTTGCAACAACCATGATATCGACCCTAATTATTTTGATGTTTATAGTAGTGATCATCAGATTTGTTGTTTGAAAAATCATGCGGCGCAAATCTTCACATTAGAAGCAATTCTTCACAAACACCGTCAACAATATGGCACTATCTTTGAACCATTAGAGGGTGAAAAGGCATTGCACCATCTGATATTTCTGAAAACGAAATGGAAACCTGCGGAAATTAGATCGCTTTCTTTAGAAGATAGTTTGTTTGTGATCCAGGATGAAATACACCTTAATAACCTTCCTGACGAAGCCCGGCGCGTCATTGATGCAATTAATCTACCTGAGACTATTTCGTTCCGTTCTGATGGTATGCTAGATGAGGACTGGGTTCCCAAGGAAAACTCAATTTACCTTCAAACTCATGCTTAAAGTTGTCTAAAATCACATCAATCTCTGAGAGCCGTTGTTCTAATGCGGCTCTTTCTTGTTTCAGTTTGTTGAAGTGAGTGACATGCAATCTTTGCTTATCTAACCAATCCTCCAAATATTCGGAAGACATATTCGGATTGTAAAAGTACGGTTGGCTTTCGCTCATGATAAATCTCCAGATACAAAAAAAGCCACGCCATGCGCAGCCATTAATGAATGCCACACCAGCCATTAGACAGACTGAAACTTTTATCTGAGAACGGGGGATGTGGGCTTTATATATGAAAAACCTCGCGAGTGCGAGGCTTGTTAATTCGATAAGCTGTGTGACATTGCTATCACTCTTATCACAATATAGTGACTCTTGTAATTACACAACCCTTATTTATGCAAACTGATAAATATTTTCTTTTCGAGTTACTTTATCTATTTCTAATTTAATATTGGCTATTGCCAAACAGCCTTCAATAAACCCTTCCGCTGATTGTAATCGTTTTGCTACTTCATTATGTGATATTCCCAATTTTCCCCCCATCGCCCTGAGAGGAAATGCCTTAACATAGTGCATGATGATTAGCTGGAAGTAATAAGGATTATATTTTCTCAGTCGAGTAATTGCGGCATCAATAGCAACCCCATCATCATCACAACACTGGGCACGAGTCTTTCGCATGCTGGGAATTAGCCCCTTAAACCCTGCCGCGATTGGCGACCAATCAACGTCACTGTTTCCCTCACTGGCCCATGCCCCCCAGCGCTCTAATACCATTTGAATATCACGCATACATTTCTCCCGGCTATTTTTTGCAACTCGGCAATACTGTTGCTATACGACAATCGTAACGAGTGCTATATGCTTTACGTAGACGACTTTCTTTATTTATTCCAACTTCTTGTCTGACTGTAAGAGTTCCATTACGTTTTTGAGTGACAACATGATGATGCTTTGTTTCATGTCGCAAGAACCTGGCTTCCTCAATTGCTGCTTCAATATCAGTGAAGATTGTCATGCCGTAGCCTCTTCAATTTCTCATCAAACTCAGCTTTGATCGCTTTGC
>NZ_PUWT01000098.1:0-3164 GCF_002968995.1 Photorhabdus hindustanensis | reverse complement strand
CAATTTGCCGTTTCAGAGTAAGCCTCAATATGATGTGAAAATCGACGCTGACTTATCACAAGTGGATAGTCATTTATCTGCCTTGAAAGCGGATGAACTGCGCGCTCTTCATATTCTGGCTGATGGTGATATGGAGCAGTTGCGAGTAAAAGGCATTTTAGATAAACAGTATGCATTTAATDGACTCGATCCGCCGTTGACCTTGACCTTTGTTTTTCGGGTTTTGGCCTTGTGCAAACCTCGACTTTCAGCACTTACCAGAAACACAAGCCAGACCAGATTCTCATGTTGGCTTCGGAGTTCAGGCAACCGCCTGTTTGGGCAGGTTGTTCTGGCTAGTGCCTGTTTTCAGCAACTCAGTAGGGGTTGTTACATACCCTTGACTGAAAGCGGCATACTTCCTGACAAACTCCCTCAACCGGATATTGGCCGCTCGTCTTGCCGTGTTATCTTTTCGATATGAAATTGGTTCCTCGTCCCAAGCAGCTTGATAAACCTCGGCATACCGAACCGTAATCTTTCCGCGAGTTGATGGATCGAGCTGCAATAGCATTTCTCGGATCCATTTTTCATCATCACGAAAGAAATTCGCTGGCATCAAGACATTGACGTGATAGTCGAAACTGTCCATAATCACCTCGCTATTAGTGGTATCGGGGAAAATGAGAGTTCCCCCGCTTGATTCACATTGAAAGTTCGATTTGATCAGAAGCCTCAACTGTTACTGAGGCTTTTCTTTTCACTTTTCCTTTCCGTTCCAGCGCTTGGATCAACATCTCTGCGTATTCACCTTCAAATACAATTTTTGATGATTGTGATGGCAGTTCAACAGACCCTTCGGGCAGACCGAATAAGGCAGCAGCTTTACACGCCAGCTTAAATATTCGGTTCTTATCACGGCTTGATGTTGACGGGTGAATCCCAATTTCTTTTGCAAATTCGTTATTTCCGTACTCCAAAATGCATCGAAGCCAAAAACTCTCTAGCGCCTCCGGCTTACAAGTAATTTTGATATTTTTTGCAATATCCATATGTCATACTTCCTTAAATAAAATAATGTTAATAGCCCTGATATTGGGCTACGCTCCCCGCTTACAGGGAATCTACACTTTGCAGCGTAGGGGGCAGATTGTTAAAGAGCATTAAAATCAGGCGATAATTTCGCCAAATAATTCAGATAAATCAGGTCTCAATTGGCACGCTGGAACTAATCCGTTTGTTGCACGCTCAATACGCATGGCATTTGTTGCAGATGGTTTTTTACGCCCATGCAACCACGCCCAAACAGATGGTTGTTTTACGTTACATATGTCAGCAAGAGCTTGCTGGCTGCCAACCATGCCAATAGCCCGTTCGATCAACTTATTCGTCATAAAAAATAACCTCCACTGTTGAATCAGAGCAAATAATAACTATGGCTATTCACAAAGTAAAGCTTTAGTTATTTGACGAAATATAGCCCAAGCTATAAATTGTGTGATATGGAAAAAATGAAACTTGCAGAACGGCTAAAACTAGCCATGAAAAACAAGGGCTTTACTCAAGCCTCGCTAGCTGAGGCTGTTAGCATGTCTCAGCCCAGCGTTTGGAAACTGACATCAGGTAAAGCCACCAGTTCCAGGAAAATAATTGAAATAGCAAAAACTTTGATGGTTGACGCTGAATGGTTAGCGACTGGAAATGGCGACATGTACGGCAGCTCAGAAGGGCAATCGAGCGATAACACGATTTCATCACAAAATAGTAACGATGAGAAACAATTTAGTAGTAAAAATTCTCCGTGCTCCTATAGAGTGAATCTACTGGATATTCAAGCGAGCGCGGGGCCCGGCGTGATTGTTAATTCTGAATTTATCGAAACAATATGTTCAATTGAGTATACCGAAGATGAGGCCAGGAAATTATTTGGAGGCAGACCAGCCGATTCAATAAAAATGATTACAGTCAACGGGGATTCAATGTCAGGAACATTTGAACCGCGAGATCAAATTTTTGTTGACATAACAAAGCATCATTTTGATGGCGATGGTATCTATATTTTTATATTGGAGAACCAGCTATACATCAAGAGACTACAGCTACAGTATAAAAAATTAGCGATTATTTCAGATAATAAGAAGTATGAAACTTGGTATCTTGATGAAGAGGAAGCACAAAAGTTATACATTCAAGGCAAGGTAATGATTAGCCAATCAATTAACTATAGATACCACAGTTAGTAATCAAATTTTAGCCCCGTAATGGGGCTTTTTTGTCCCCCTTCCCCAAAAAGACCTTATCTAAATCACACATCAAAATATTAATTAAAAAAATATATCCTTTTCTATCAACGATTTAATATCTTTTTCTATTTTTATATAACTTTGGCTATTTACATCAAAAATAACTTTGGCTATATTAAATCACATCAAAGGCACACAAGATAGCGAACAGGCAGGGAAAGCCCACGAAGTAGCTGCCCGAGGCGCATGAATATCGGGATGATTCGCAAGTGCTAGAAACAACATAGTACTAGTAATAACAGGAAGCAGTAACTAAAAGGAATTTTCGCTCTTTAACAATCTGTCCCCTATGCCGAAAGGTGTAGACCAAAGCGAAGTTAGCTTTGTTGTGGCGTGACACTGTGGCCCGATTACATCACAACAAAGCTAATTAACGGAGGTTCTTATGAATGCAAAACAGCGTTGCAAATTACGCCGCAAAAATCGACGCATGGAAGAACAAAATCTTATTGAAGCTAACAGAAAGCTCGAAAGGAAGATCGTCACAGCTTTAACGGGGTGTTCAACAAAAACACTAAAAGCCGTCTCACTGTCAGTTATCAAACAAAATAAGACAGTTGAATCATTTAATAACCGTTGTTTACCCAACACATGGCTTTATTCAGTCAAGAATAAGAAAAGTAGCAATATTACAGCCAGACAATGAGCGAATTTCGCCACACTTGGGAATAACAGGAAATTTTTGGCATGGATGCTACTTATTGTAGAGAGTTAAATATAAGAACATTAAAAGGAGAATTAATCATGGTTTAGTGACACAGCTATACCGCTACCAGCCTGATAAATCCAGGCACACGACGACTGTGTAGAGGTCGGGTTCCCACGGCGACGTAGTGAGGGAAAGGCGGCTTAGAGCATCACTGAGTTCCGGTTAGCGCCCGG
>NZ_PUWT01000097.1:0-3784 GCF_002968995.1 Photorhabdus hindustanensis | reverse complement strand
GCGACAGGTTCAGGACCCAGCTGTCCATGACGGTGAGGTCGATGAGCTGGTCGTCCTGTTTGACGAAGTAGTTGTTCAGGCCGTTTATCGTCAGGAACTGCGGGATAATCAGTTGTTTGTCATTATTGGCAATAAAGAGGCGGTCAAAGCCCGGGCCAATCTGGTCGCGCAGGTTGAGGGGCGGCGGCAGTGAATCCTGGGCTTTAATGCGCAGGTTCTGATAGACCCGCTGATAAATGGAGAGCTGACTCAGCTCTTTCTCCGCTTTGATGAGCGGCAGTTTGTAAGGCGCGAAGCTGCTGATCGCGGCCTGATCGCCCGCCTCAGACTCTGTTTTCTCTCTATTTATTCTCTATTCTTCAAAAGAATAGGATTGAAAATAACTCATGTCTTTTTATCTTTTTTTATACCGCACGGCATGATTCCTTTTTTGAATATAGACAATATGGTTTCTAATTTAGTGTTTTGATTAAAAGAAAATAAATATTAATAAATGCTTTTCATATTTAACCTGTCATGACATTCGTTGTTTTCTTCATTTGGAAAATTATCGTATTCTATGTTATTAAATAAGATGTCAAAATAGTGCTACATCTTATACCACTCATAATTCTATGTATAACAATGGGTTGAAGAAGGCTATGTGTAGCATAATTACGAAACGTTATTTAACTAACCCTTGTTTCTTTCTTATAAGATATCATTTTCTTTTTATGATATTTTCTTTAACTTGATCCTGGGTAGATGTTTTATTCTATCAAGGATATCCTTTTCTGCTTTTTTATAATCTTCATGAAGATAAAACTCAGATACCCGATCAGAGAAAAATCATTCCAAACCATATAGTTACCTGATATGTCTTGATCGAAAAGAAGCTTTAATGCCCTATCTTTATTATCAATAATTTCATATTCATTAAATTCTTCAATAGAACCGGATAAAAAATCCGAACTTTTAAAGAATTCAACAGGTTCCATATAAAAGATTATTATCTCACCCATATTAAATTATCCTAAAATTTTATTCCAGAGATCAAAGATGCTTTGTCTTACTTTTTAATTTACGTCTTTCCTCTGAATATTAGTGTTATACCTATCTTTGGATTTAATAATATTGCCATTCTCCATGCCTTTTTTAGCTATATTTTGAATGTTAGCTACTTGTTTCGATATGGTATCAGTTGATTGATTTAAATTTATTTTATCCAGAGCATTTCTTCTTGCATCAGTATATCCGTGATGATTACCTTGATGCCTTGCCATTGCACTAACCCGTCGGCGCTAACTTACCGTGAATATTCACCACGGTAAGAAAGAAGCCAGTCGGAAGCGATTCCGGCTTTTTGCTGTTTCAGAGGAAAAACAGAATAAAATAGCCAAAATATAGCCTATGTATATATTTACCATTAATATTATATTTTTATGTATTATTCCTTTTTTTATCTTCTTATTTATTTTATATTTTTGTGATTTTAAATTATATATTTAATATATAAGACCAAGCCTGTGGAATATTTATTTTAAGTATAAAAATAACAAAGCGGAAAGATCACGGGGATCTTTCCGGATTTTTGTTTATTTACTGATATATACAGAAGGTCCCGTAAACTGTATATGCATACATTCCAGATTTAATCGAAAATTAGAGCCACTAATTATTACTTTATTATGACCATTTTCTTTTTTTATCTCGATTTTTGCTAACATGTTAACGGCAATGCCTTCAATTTTCATAGATGTAACACCACCACAGTTTATACCACACCTACATTTGTTATATCCTTTTACCCATTTTACAGGTGGGTTATCTGGTAATTTTCCGATTAAATCAAAACTTATTATTACTGTTGGTCCTTCACGATCTATTTTTATATCAAAGAGATCTATGTCTGATATTTCTACAGGTTTAGAAAATACTTTATTAAGCAATATAGTTCCATCAAGATCATTCCAAAACATATGATGTCTCCTAGAAACTATAGTGATCTAATGTTCCTGGGACACTCCCAGTTCGAATGTTATCAATAGGTCTTACATTTAAATGAGGTCCTTGATTACCTACACCATCGGGGTAATAGTGCCCAGCAGAATGATCTTGGATAATCACCTTATCTCCATCAGCTTTTGTGAATTGATATTCCTTTGTCCATATTGGCTTACCATTATAGCCAATTATTGTTTCATTATTTGAATTCGTCATACGAACATGCCTATATTGACTTTCAAAACCAGTTTTTGGGTCAAATATTTTATCAGGCTGTTGATTCATTGGTATTCCCGCATCTCTTTTCGCTGCTCTAAAAACCGCATTCTTTGAACCAAATTTAGTAGGACATTTTGCCAGCCCGTAAGGGTCAATCCAGTTGACCGGATCATGAACATAGCTGTACGGGTTAAATCCGCCACTAAGATTTAGCGGATCTGTCGATAAGTACTGTCCCGTTTCCCTGTCGTAATAACGGTGCCGGTTATAAAATAAACCACTCTCCGTGTCTTCATATTGGCCACAAAATCGCAGGCCAGATTCCGCCCTTTATTGAGTGTCGAGAAGAATAGAGCCAGAGGATCAAGAGGATTTTTCCGGCTATTTTATTCATTAACTTTCTTTAATTGAAAAAGATAGGCGGGTTTCTTTCCAAAAATAATCGCACGCATCTTCTTCTGTTTGAAATTTCATCAATCCAGAACGCATTCCTCTCTGTGAGTAAAAAACACACCATTCACCGTCAGAATAATCAAGACAAAGTCTTTCATCTGGCATTCCTCCATCTAGCCAGTATGCTAATTTTGGCACGTTATGTTTTTTTAAAAGATTTTTTAGTTCTTCTTTATTCATTTGATATACCTATCAATCTAAGGATATGGGCTTACCTTTTTAATGTTCGTGATACCTTTTCTAAGAAACCGTCTGCTCTTAATTCATGAATTTTTTTAGGTAAATCATATTGAATTCCTCGCCCTGGATAACCAAACCAAGGTGCTATTTCACCGGCATCAACGATTATCGGCTTTTTAACTACAAAAACAGAATATGGCCTGCCATCACTTCCTGGTTTCAATGCTCTTGCACTGTACGGAATACCTTCAGGTGATACAAATGTTCCGCTATCGTATCCATATCGATCAAGTCTCGTACCCGGTTGTAGAGTATATTTTTCAAATTTACTTTCATAGAACCCGCGATTAGGCGGCCACTCTCTATTCCATTTAAATTCATTGAAGTTAGAGGACTTTCTGGCTGCTTTGCTTGCCGCAATATTATCCAGAACACGTTGTTTAATTACCGGACACCCAGCCAGCCCCAGCGGATCGATCCAACCCGTCGGATTATGCACGTAACTGTAAGGATTTACTCTTCCTGCTAACCCCAAAGGATCAGGGCTGAGGTAGCACGCCGCCGTCCCACAGGTGAAGCGGCTGAACTGGACGGAGATACGCGCCTGTGCCGTGAATGACGAAGAAGCGTATCAGATCAAAGATGCGATCTCTAAGCTCCAATCTGCTCTAGCGTACAGTGGATATTCGCCACGGTAGATCATAAGAAGGCCGGAAGATCTCGAAAGATCTTTCCGGCTTTATTAATACAACTTGCCTATCTAACAACTGAGTATAAATGATATTGCCTTTTGCTTTTCTGGATTATTATCTAAAAAGCGATAAAGATATTCTTTAACTTCTTCTTTATTTGGAGAATTAGTTAATATATTCTTATATATATCTATATGCTTTTCAGAATTTGTTATCCTATAGTGAATTATATCAAGCCAATCTAAAGCCTTTTTTTG
>NZ_PUWT01000096.1:0-3663 GCF_002968995.1 Photorhabdus hindustanensis | reverse complement strand
GCATGAAAGCCGACAGCACGCTGAATTTACAAACCTTCCTCACGCGGGTAACCGAAGTGCGGCTGAAACTGCAACAGATGAACAACAGTGATGACCCGCCGGCAATGGCGAATGCGTTGGCTAAGACGGTCTTTGAAGGGAAAAGCACCGATTTGACCGATACACAGGGCTACGGTCGTCTGATAGCCGCCAGTCTGGGGGGACAATGGCGGGGTTTTGGTCAGGCAATGTTTGTGGAGCCGTTAACGCAGGCGTGGCAGGGCGTACTGAAACCGGCGGAAGCGAATCTGAACACCCAGTGGCAGAGGGCGATAGTGGACAACTGGAACCGGGCATTCACTGGCCGTTACCCGTTTGCCAGAGGGGAAAGTGAAATCTCATTGCCGATGCTGGGGCAGTTTATCCGGTCGGATTCGGGGCGGATAGAGCAGTTTTTGACCCGTCAGCTAGGCGGAATACTGCATAAAGCGGGTAACCAGTGGGTGGTGGATGAAGTGAGCGGTCAGGGCGTGCAGGTTAACCCGGATTTTTTGAAAGCGATAAATCAGCTCAGTCAGCTATCGGACCTGTTATTTGCCGATGGCAGTCAGGGGCTGCGGTTTGAACTGCGGGCCAAACCGGTTCGGGATGTAGCGGAAACCGACCTGACGATAGATGGACAGCAATTGCGCTATTTTAACCAGATGGAAAGCTGGCAGAGTTTTCGCTGGCCGGGCGAGACTGATGAACCGGGGGTGACGCTGATGTGGACCAGTGTCAATACCGGGGCGCGGTTGTTCGGTGATTATCAGGGGAACTGGGGGTTGATCCGCTGGCTGGAGCGGGCGAAAGCGGAAAGGCTGGATGAAAGCCGTTACCGCCTGATATTTACTGCCCCGGATGGATTACCGTTGACCTGGATTTTACGCACAGAATTGGGCGAAGGGCCGCTGGCGTTATTAAAACTGCGCGGATTTAAATTACCGAAAAATATCTTTGCGGTAAAGCCGGGTAGTCACAGGACAATATCAGCGGTAAATGACGATGACCTGATAACGGAATAATACATGTTATTAGAAGTAAATAAGGAAATAACGTAATCGTTAACTATTTTCATTAATAGAATAGCCGGGCAGGATAGATATTGATACGGATATTCTGGTGAAGATGTTTGTTTATATCTATTGGATAGAATGAAAATAATAATTGTTCTCATGGGGATCTGATTATAAAAACGTACTCAGATCGCCTTCATTTTATGGCAATCAATACCAGTTTATTTTTGTCAATAAATGTCATGTTATTGTCATGAAGTTTAAATATTTTGTTCGACATGCTGTTATATCGGTGGCGATAAGGGGTGTGCACTAAAAATCGTATTTTTTTGAAAAAAAGAGTTGATTTTTATAAGCACCCGCCGAGAAGATAGGAAAATTCATAAATCGCTCATCCTGTTCATGCATTTGATGTATGGCGAAAAGGTGAGTGGCCTGTGTAAATATCTTTGATCCGAATGGATGATCATACGTACAGAATGGAAAAAGCCCCGGGTAAAAACAAGTTGGGCTGGGAATCAGTCATTTGCAAATAAAAGATGAGAAGTCAATGATGAGTGAACCGAAGGAAAATGAGATTTATCTTCATCCTGAATATGATGAATGTGGTCGTCCGTACTACAACGTACCGAATGCCAGAGCGGAAGAAAACCTGATAGCAGTCTGTTTGAAATATGCGAGTAAGGTTATTCCGATAATTTTCCTGCCGGGGGTGATGGGGAGTAATTTAAAATCGAAACGCGATGATGAGCCAGTCTGGTTGGTAAATTCTGAGTTTGGAGTTGCGAGTTGGATACTAAAGAATGCTTCTGATAGGAAAGAGACGTTAGATCCCAAAAATACCGATATTTACGATTCGGGGGCAATAAATAATTATATCGCCGAAGGGAGGAAATTCCCTGATCGCCATCAACGCGGTTGGGGAGAGGTGGCATATTTGAGTTATGGTCATTTTTTGCCCTGGCTTCAGTTGGTGCTGGATGATGAGCGTCTGGCGTTTGAATATCGCATGGAAGGAAAGGGAAAAGAGACCGCTCGTCAACAATTGATCGGTCAGAATCTTGGAGCTGAGTGGGGTGAAGAACCATTGACCTCGGAAGAGGTTGAACACAGTTATCGTTTTATGTACCCGGTTCATGTGATGGGCTATAACTGGCTGCAATCCAATGCGGTGTCCGCCAAGAAGCTGGCAGAATATGTTGATCAAATTTTAGCTTCCTACGGCAAAAGTTGTGCGGTAAATAAGGTGATTTTAGTCACCCACTCAATGGGAGGGTTGGTGGCCCGCCATTATTCGGAAAAGCTGAATGGCAGAGATAAAATTTTAGGCATTGTACATGGTGTTATGCCTGATACCGGTTCACCCATGACTTATAAAAGGATGAAAACCGGTGAAGATGGCATAACCGGGCTGGTGATTGGCAGTAATGGCGCGAAAATGACCCCGGTGTTGGCCCAGTCTCCCGGTCCTTTACAGCTCCTGCCGGGAAAAGAGTATGGTAAACGTTGGTTACATATCGCCGATGGTAAAATGACACACAAATTGCCGAAATCTGACCCGTATGAGGAAATTTATCTGGAAAAGAACCGATGGTGGGGATTATGTGAGACCCGGTTTTTAAACCCGGATAAAAAGGATAAATGGACAGATAAGTGGAAAGATGAGGAAAGCTGGAGTAATTATTTGCAATTAATGAATAATGCAGTTCAGCCATTTATTGAAGGATTGAGTGGTAAATACCACCCTAATACTTATGCCTTTTATGGCGCTAGCGAGAAACATCTATCCTATGGAATTATTTCTTGGCAAGAAGCTAGTAAGGATTATTACAATAAAACGGAAGATTATTCCGGTATGACATTTGATCAGCCGCTCTATGATCCTTATAACTTGGAAACGGGCACAACACGTATGGTGCAATTTTCTGTTGGACCCTCTTTTCAAGATATTGCGGCGAAAACTTTTAAGCTGGCGCCGCCAAAGGAGAAAGGAGATGGCACTGTGCCGGAACGGGCTGGCCGTATTCCAACCGGAAAATTACGCAGTCAGTTGGCAGTAGATGTTGACCATGAAGGGGCATATAACGAGGATAAAGCCCGGTTATTTACCCTGCGTTCAATTGTCAAGATGGTGCAGGCGGTGAAGATTGAATAAGAAAAATATCTTACTCATTTTATTGTCTGTGTTAGTGATTTATGCCCTATGGCGGTGGTATTTCCCTGACCCTTATCACCCCAATTTAACCGAGAAGGAAAAGCAAGTGACGACAGAAATGTTAGCCAATATGCAAACCCGTTGTGTAGGTCGTTATCTGATTGATATCCCCGAAGCGTTTGGCAATGTTATCCATGACGGGATATTTATTGGTAAAGCGAGAATAGAAACTGAACGCTTATATCCACCGGAGTTTGAATATCGGATAGAAGCAAGAGAGCAGGAGTTAAAGACAATGCAATATGTTGAACCGAAAGATATGCCTTTTTTAAAGAAAGTCTATCGCCTCCAGAATAATGATAATATGGAAGGTGTGATCTTCGACAGGAATCAAGATACTGCTGTTCCTGGTTTTGCCCGAGTATTAGAAGCGCATTTGTATAGTAATGGTGTCGCTTTTATCGTAACAATGGA
>NZ_PUWT01000095.1:0-10594 GCF_002968995.1 Photorhabdus hindustanensis | reverse complement strand
TAATGACGGCGTTAAAATCAGTCATGAGGTTTGATGATGGGGATCAATTGGGACCAACATTTATTAGCACCGCTGCATGATGTGTTTGGGGACCCGGTTGAATACCGCCCCGCAAGCGGCGCTCGTTACACGATCAACGGCATCTTTGATCGGGCCTACACTCAAACAGTCGAATCATTAGATGACACTAGCACCATCAATACAACTTCTCCTGTGCTTGGGGTGCGCGACATTGAGTTTCAGGCACCGCCGAAAAAAGGGGATCGGGTATTTGTTGGCATCGTTGGTGGCGCTCAGGTCAATACTTTGTTTGCCGTGGCAGATGTTCAGCCCGATAGTCACGGCGGGACAAAACTTATTCTAAACAGGGTGAAATCATGAACGCAGCCGGTATCAGGGCGCTAGTCATTGACGCGCTCAAACATAAGACCGATGCAGAAGCGCGGGTTTATTCTCCGCGCGACTGGTCAACAACCGAAGATATGTACCCGGTCATTCTTGTGCAGGCGCCAATTGATGTTAAAAACTCGCTTGGCCGTAACGTGCCCCAGTTTAATACTGTTACGACAGTACGTATTACCGGGCGTCTACAAGAGTTAGACAGCGAAGCGGAAGACGATGGCGCGGCTAAAGCCGAGGAGTCTCTCGAACGATTACGCGAGCAGATAGAGCGAGCAGTCATTAATAGCTATGAACTCACTCGCCAGACGCAACAATATCAACAGATACGCTCAACGATTGGTATTGATGCCAGTGGCGAGGGACATACAGCACAACTGTTAATGGAACTGGATATCGAATATTACCAAGGCCCGGAAGATTTCTACGAAATCGAAGCGGTCGAACTTGACGAAATCGACGTCACAGTCGCCATGCCAGACGGCACCCCCGAACCCCATTTTCGAGTTAATTTTCCGAATTAATTTCCAGGAGTAATCCATGTTCGTAAAACCTGTTATCGGGAGGCGTGTACGCGATCCCGTCAAAGGCACCTTTTTGCCCGAAGGTTGCACAGAAGTACAAGACAGTCTGTTTTGGCATCGTCGCGTAAAAGACGGTGACGTTGAAATATGTCAGCCCGAAAAAGCAGTTAAAAAGTCGGCAGTCAAGGAGAATGAATAATGGCCGTACCCTTTTCACGTGTGCCCAACAATATCCGGGCACCGCTTTTTTATGTCGAATTCGATAATTCGATGGCGAACAGCGCAATTGCGACACAGCGCACACTGATCATCGGTCAGATGCTGAGTACGTCTACAGCAAAACCGGATATCCCTGAGCGTATTTCTTCCGCCGCCCAAGTTGCGGGATTATTCGGCAACGGCTCCATGTTGCACGGCATGACCGAAGCTTATTTCGCCAATGACCAAGCCGCCGAAATCTGGGTTCTGCCTTTAAGTGATGCTGCCAATATGGTCGCGGCCAAAGGCAGTGTAAAAGTCTCCAGTCCAGCGACGGACACCGGCGTTATTTCGCTGTATATCGGCGGTCAACGTGTGCAGATCACTGTAGTTGCAACAGATAAAGCAGAGCAAGTCGCTACTGCATTGTCAGACGCAATTAACAAAAAAGTGACATTGCCGGTCACAGCGATAGTCGCATTTGATTCCGCTGACACGGTGACGTTAACAGCCAAAAACAAAGGTGCAGCCGGTAACAGCATTGATCTGCGATTGAATTATCGCGGTCAAGCAGGCGGTGAATTTACTCCCGCAGGTATGGAACTGAAAATAACTCAAATGACAGGCGGTGCAGGAGCGCCAGATCTCAAAAACGCATTGGGTAATCTCAAAGACCGCTCATTTGATTTTATTGCGAATCCATACACTGACACCGCGTCATTAGATGATGTGAAAGCGTTTCTGTCTGATACGGTTGGTCGTTGGTCGTGGGAACAACAGTTATACGGACACTCATTTAGCGCCGTCAATGGGGCATACGGCGAGTTGGCTAGCTTCGGCGAGCAAAGAAATTATCAGCATGAAACTCTGTTGGGAGTCACTAATTCCCCATCCCCGAATTACATTTGGGCCGCTGCTTTGACGGGAGCAGTCGCGCCAAGCTTACGCAATGACCCCGGCAGACCGCTGCAAACATTACCTGTAAGTGGTGTGTTGGCTCCGGCATCGGAGGACCAGCTTGACTTAATCGAACGTAACAATCTGTTATATAGCGGAATTTCAACGTTTACCGTGGCTGATGACGGCACAATCCAAGTCGAAAACATCATCACGACATATCAGAAAAATAGTTTTGGTGATAACGATGACAGTTATTTAGAAGTTGAGACGTTGTACTTGCTGATGTACGTCACCCGTTATATCCGTACTCAAATCACGAGTAAATTTGCTCGCATGAAATTAGTGAAAGACGCTACCCGGTATGCGCCTGGCTCGGCAATTGTGACCCCCAACGTCATTCGCGCCGAACTTATCGCGCAGTATCGTACTTTGGAATACAACGGCTACGTGCAGGATTCGAAGAGCTTTGCGTCCGGGCTGATTGTCGATATCAATCCGCAGAACCCGAACCGGGTAGATGTTCTGTGGACCGGTACATTGATCAATCAGTTGCGTGTTTTTGCGCTACTTAATCAGTTCCGCTTACAACCGGCAGCATAAGGAAAAATAAATGGGTAATACATCAAACAGGCTGGCGGGT
Organism: Photorhabdus hindustanensis; assembly: GCF_002968995.1. Taxonomy (NCBI): domain Bacteria; kingdom Pseudomonadati; phylum Pseudomonadota; class Gammaproteobacteria; order Enterobacterales; family Morganellaceae; genus Photorhabdus; species Photorhabdus hindustanensis. Next base: position 7,933 of record NZ_PUWT01000095.1, on the reverse strand, counting down.
ACCGCTCATGTCTCTGTTGACGGCATATCGATCATGGTCGCGGGAGATTTTACATGGAGCCCCTCAAAAGTCACACGCGAAACTCTTACAGGGATGGACTGCGTACACGGCTACAAGGAGAAGCCGCAAGCGGGTTTTATCTCATGCAAGGTGAGGGACAGTGGCGGGACAACCGTAGCGGATTTCAATAATCAGACTAACGTCACTATTGTTGCCGAGCTGGCAAACGGCAAAACGATTATTGGTGAAGGTATGTGGACCGTCAACACGCAGGAAGTCGCTAGCGAAGATGCCACGTTTGAAGTGCGCTGGGAAGGTACTTCGGTAACTGAAAATTAACTTGGAGAATCAACATGTTAGAAACCACTAAAACTATCGTATTAAACACCCCGATTGAGAGTAACGACGGCAAAGTCCGCTACGAGCAGATTGATTTGAAAGAGCCTGTGTTGATCCAGGTTGAACAGTTTTATGAAGCGAGCAAAAAAGCAAACCCGCTAGCGGCAACTCGGTTATTAATTTCGCTAGTTTCGGGTATTCCTGAATCAGTGTTGAAAAAGATGGCTATCAGTGATTTTCATCAGTGCCAGGAGTTTCTTGAAAGTTTTTTGGACACGGAGAGTTCCAGATCTGGCAGCAATTAGCCGCTGACGTCACATTTTATTACAAGTGGGGGCCACGTGATGCGTGGCTCTTATCAAAAACACGGCTTGAATGGTGGGTTGAACAAGCTAGTCGAATAAGTAAGGATCGGTCTAATGGGTAACGCCTTTGATTTTGAGTTGAACGCTGATGAAAATGCAACAAAAATCATCAATGAAATTATTGATAGACTGAATAGTCTTAACCCCCAACTAGCAAAGACTACAGAAGCATTGAAGTTTGGCGGTTCAAAAACAACTGAATATGTTGATTCACTCAATACGCGTATGCGTGATATGTCACGTTATGCTAAGGATAATGTGCAACATATTGGCGACATGGTACCCCCACTTAAGAATTTTGGTGAACTTGCAACTAAATATGGCGGGATAGCGACAAAATTGGGTGGAGTTGGGGTAGCGGCTTATGGCGCGTCAAAAGCATTTGAAAACTTAGTAAATATGGGGAAGGAAGCCTATGACTTGGATGTGTCCGCTAAAAACTCAGCAATGAGTGTTCCAGATTTCACACGCTTGCAAGGTGCGTTGATACAAATTGGCGTTGAGGCTGATGATGCTAAAAAATCAGTAGAAGGCTTTTATGGGATTTTAAACCATCCATTGCAAGGAAGACGGGAAGAAGCCAGAGCGGAATTAACCAAGATGGGGGTTCCTCTCTATGAAAATGATCACGGAACGATTGATGTGTACAAGACTTTCCCAGAAGTCGTCAAGGCTATGCAGAAATATCCGTCTGATGTTCAAAATACCATTGCTGAAAAAATTGGTCTGGATGAACATGGATTAGCGTTGGCACGTAAAGGACCTGAAAAATATCAAAAACTGCTGGCCGGTTCAGATTGGCAGGGTCACACCAGATCACAAGCTGATAATGATAAATTAAACGAATTCAACGACAGGTATAACAATCTAAATTCGTGGTATGAGGGCACAAAAACACGGTTAAGCATTGTTTTTGCTAAATTAGCATTGGCCGAAACTGATTTTGTTGGTGATCTTGCTGGTAAAATAATTAAAAGAAAAATTGATGATTTCGCTGCCATTGGGCGCTTTGTATCAGATGGGGGATTTTCTTATGAAGATAAAGAAAAAGCATACAAAGGTAAATTAAATCATAAAAATAATGTTAATAATGAAATTTACCACGGCAACAAAAAAGAAGACTTGCGTAAACAGGCATTGAAAGATAAGGCTTTCAGAAAAAGCCTGTCTTATTACGAAGATTTTCTTTTGAGTTGGGGTTCCACAAACGATGACTTGGAGAAAAAAATCAATGATCGCTACGGTGCAGCATGGGAAGCTGAAAAGCGTAAACGTGAAGGCAGCAAAACTCCAAATATTCCTACTCTTGGTATTCAATACCCTAAACCTAAAAACAAGTCAAAGATACTTAAAAAAGATTCATTCGGCTTGAGAATTAAAAATCCGGGAAATGTGCGTGATGCCCCAAACGGCGTTGGATATGTGCAGGGGCAAAGTGGAACATTTGTTAAGTTCGGTAATAGTCACGATGGCCTCACTGCATTAGCTCGTCAGTTGATGCTGAACGGTGACAGGGGGAAGGATACTGTTAATAGCACAATCAGTACTCATGCACCTGCTGGAGGTATAGATAGAAATAATACGCAGGCATATATTAACTTTGTCTCAAACGAGACAGGCTTTCTTCCCAATCAACAGTTAGATATGCATGATCCCGCAGTATTAGAGAAACTAATGGCAGCAATAATAAAGCAGGAAAATCATGGTCAGCAACCGTTTAGCCAAAAAGAGATCACGGATGCAATAACTGCTGCCATCTTTGATCCGAAATGGCAGGGTTTGCGTGACAGATATTATCTGAATCAACAGCGCATGATTAATCAACCCGCGCTGCCCGAATCTGACAAAAGACCTCCCTCTATTTTTGCAAATCAAGCAAATAATAGCGAGCTTGCTCAGAACATGGCTGAGGCAATTCAGACTGCTATAGGGGAAAACAAATTTCAAGTTGAAATTACTCTTGTGAACAGTAAGACCGGAGAACGGCAGCAATTTAATGCAAAAACCGGAGGCCGGGTAACAACATCTATGCAATATCCTTGAGAACATTTTATCTTCCATTCTTTAATATAATTATTATCATGTTTTGAATGGTTATGGATGAATGACACACGGATGTGGATAACTGAATAGGTGATGGATAGATATGACTGAGATTTGGGTTGGCCTTATAGTATTCATAGTCTCGCTGGTGATTGCGCGTTCTTCGAAGCCAACATGGTACAGATCGATAGCTACTGTGATAGCTTCTTTAATCGGTGGGGTTGGTATTTTAGCATTAGTTATTTTTTGGGGTGGATTTCTTAGTTCTGATTCCAGTCTTGGATGTGATAATAAATCTGGCGGTATTTACGAAAACAAAGGTAAGCTTTGTTATAATGAAAACGAATTCTCGACACTAGAAAATAAAGTTAATGGTAAAGTTACATCTGTTGTTAAATTTACTGTTTTAGATAAAGGTAAAGCCATTATTCATGCTAATGATGATAATGATTATATCATATTGGATGAGAATGATGGGATTGAAATTTATCCTTATGAAGCATACAAATTAGCGAATCAACCAAATGAAGATGACTCTAATAATTCAATAGTTGCAAATAAGATTAATTGTCATGATTTTTACATGAACGATAAATATGATGGTTTTACTTTTCCATCAACAAGATCTTCTTTAGTTCGTCCCTATGATGTCAATGGTCTTGTTTGTTATCAGGGCAGGGATATAACTTCATGGGTTGCTGGAGAAGGGATGAAAGTTACAACAGCCATTATCCCAAACCCCAAAGAATCATTAGCTATAGTTACAGTTGAAGAGGAACACCCCCAAACATTTGAGTCAAAAAGTAGCATTAGAGTAATTTATGTTACCCAAAATGGGTTGCGTGGGAAAAAAGATATTATAAGACAGAGATACACAAAAGATCCCAAGACAACATTATCTGACATGAAAATTGTAGGTTACAACTACGAAAAAGGAATTGTTTATTTTTCAGTTCCAGCCTGGGCTGTAAGTAATGCGATACATGCCTTCACAATCCCTTTTGACAATAATTACTCTAATATAAGAGAAAAGTTTATTACAGATGGTGATTTGACATTTGTAAATATGTCTAATTTATTAGGTAAGCCAGAGTATAATAAATACATAGGAAGTTTGATTGTTGAACAGAGTGCCATAAAGGAAGGTGAGGGGCGTGTTTATGGTCAGTATCTGGTATCACCAGAAGGTAAAGAGGTCTGTGAACTAAATACAGAAGTCGATACTTGGAGGGTATATCTGCCTTGCAAGGAATAACCCCACTTTGATCGCGTCACTGCCGCACAGGCAGCTTAAAAGGTTACAACCCCCAAAGCCAAGGATGGCAAATCTGAAACATTTGGATACACCATAGCACAATAAAAGCACAATTCTGGTTGTTAAATTTGTTGAACTAGAGGTTCAATCAGACTAATATCGCTATGGTGATATCGCAATTTGCTAACAAGACCGGTAACCATGCCCATGAGGAAAAAGGGGTATATTATATGATGAAAAGAATTATTTGTGATGAATTCGAATGGGTTTGATCTTCAACCAAAACATACAAGTAATGAACGGGTTAAGTGAAAAGCGGAGCAAAGCCTCCGCTTTTTTAAGGGTGATGACATGGCAGCAGAAAGTTCGATTATTCTTAGTGAAAATTGGCAATATGCAACGGCTATCGCTCAAATAGTCAGTGCGTTTGCAGTAACTATCGGTGTAATTGTTGCTATATGTGCTATAACAAGTAACTCAAAAACAGCTAGAAAGTCACAGACGGCTATTTTTCTTTCTGAAAGCAGAAGTGATTTTGGTTTTTGGGATGGCCACAAGGTCATCAGGAAGATCCATGAGTCAGGTAGGTCCTTTAGGTCTTATGTCTATGACGAAGATCTAACAGAAGAGGGTACAGAAGACAGAAGGCAAATTCACTACTTTCTTAACTTCTTTGAAAGGGTCTCAGTTAACGTAAAAAATAACATTTATGATGAATGTATGTTAAAGGAAGTGCTATATAGCACGGCAGTTAAAAACTTTGAGATAGTAGAACCTTTCATAAAAGCTTTGAGGGAGAAATTTAATAGCCAAACTTATTACCAAGAATATGAGTGGCTTGCAAAAAGGTGGCAAACAGATCCATTGAAAATCAATAAAAAATAAAATAGACCCGCTCACATTGCGGGTTTTTTCATATATGCCGCTTAGTTGCGGTTTTTTTTACATCTGGAAATAACCATAGGTGGTGATATGCCATTGATTAAAGATGCTATTTCCGCCTTCTTGGGACAGGGCCAAGAATGGAAGTGGTCGGAACATTTACACCCGGCATCGTTTCGCGGTGTGCCGTTTGCTGTAGTCTCAGGTGAAAGCGTATTTGGTAGACGGCAAGCGGTGCATGAATACCCGTACCGGGATACGGCATGGATTGAGGACCTTGGGCGCAGTAGCCGAAAAATCACTCTTCGCGGTTTTATCATTCAAGACAGTAAAGTGTATTCCGCGCCGGATGTGATCACACAGCGTAATAACTTGGTGGCGGCATGTGAAGAAGGGGCGAACGGGACTCTGATTCACCCCACGCTTGGCGAATTAACTGTCAGCGTCACTGAGTCGGGCTTGCGTGTAAATGAAAGCGCCGACAATGGCCGGGTATTTGAGTTCACTTTGACTGTGATTGAGTCTGGCCTGAAAGTCTTTGCTATCACAAATAGCACGGCGGCAGACAGTAAAGTGAATGCTAATTGGCTCAGAACGGCTACAATGACAGCAGCAAAATTTATCTCGATGGTAAAGGGTGAGATCCGCACGGTCACACAAGCCGTTAAAACCATCAAGCAGACCATTAATTTTTGGGAAAAGATGGTGCAGTCATCAATCGATGAAGTGACCAATCTCAGTGATATGTTGAATTCCACGTTCGGTAGTAAGCGTTACGGGCGTTACAGTCGCGGGAAAATCGGTGGCTCTGTCTCAGGGGCGACGGGTGTTGTACTGAGAAACAATGACAGTGAAAACTATAAAAATGTGGTCAATGAAAAAATGGCTTCGGCTGTGATGGGGCGAGAAGCCATATCAAAAGCCCTCTCACAACTTAACAGCGCTAAATCGATTGAAGGGCTGGCTGGTGGCGTGCAGTTAGTTATCAATGCAATTATTAATACAACAGGCAGTACAACAGAGAAAGTGCGGGTATTTGAAAATCTTGCCAGCTTTAAAAATACGCAATATCAGCAAAGCAGTGTAGACCGTGACGTAGCAGAAGCCACGACCTTGTTGATCATCGTTCTGTCATCTGGGGCAATGGCAAAAACAGCCAGTGAACTCATTCCCGCCAATCGTGACGAAGCCGCAACAATTCAGCGGCGTGTTTGTGAATCTCTTGACAACGCGATCATTAAAGCTGGTGATTTAGCGGCTGATGACATTTTTCAAGCCCTTGTTCAGCTACGTTATGAATTTGTTGAAAGTTTCTCGCTGAAAGATGCGAAAGGGCGTTTGACGCAATTTAATTTACCCTCTGTGTTACCTGTACTAAATATTGCTAACAGGATTTATCAAGATGCGGAACGCAGTGATGAATTAGTCCAAGCTGTCTCCCCCATTCACCCGGCTTTCATGCCAGTAAAATTTAAGGCGCTGAAACAATGAAGAGTGATGAGCTTTCGTTAGTCATCGGCGGCCGCCGCATCTTTGGGTGGGACAGTGTGCGGGTGACGAGAGGTATTGAACGATTACCCTCCGATTTTGATTTGATGCTGATGGACTACTACCCTGGCAATGATGAGAAGCAGCTTGTAGAACCGGGTGAGAAGTGCGAAGTGTTTCTCGGTGATGATCGCGTGGTCACGGGCTATATAGATAGCTGGAACCCATCTATTTCCAAAAATAAGCATGAGATAAAAGTGTCGGGTAGGGGTAAATGTCAGGACTTAGTAGACTGTTCAGCAAAGTGGCCGAACAACGTAATCAGCCAAGCTACCCCACTCCAGATTGCTCAGAAACTGGCCCGGTGGTATGACATTCAAGTGACTTCTGATGTTGATGATATGCCAACTGTTCCTCAGTTTACGCTTAATTGGGGCGAGTCTTCGCAAGAAGTGATTGATCGAGTTACCCGTTTTGCAGCTCTTCTTTATTACGATTTGCCGGACGGTAATTTGATTATGACGCGTGTAGGTACAGAGCTGGCGGCAAGCGGGGTTGAGCAAGGGAAGAACGTCGAAACGTCAGATTACAATAGCTCAATGAATGAGCGGTTTTCTGAATATACCGGCTTGTCTTTTGCTATAAGCGGATTGAATGAAACAAGCAATGACAGCGGCTATGATGTCGTCACGTTAGCAACGGCTAGTGATCCCGAAGCGAAAAAAATGCGCTACCGAAACTATGTCACCATCATAGAAAGCACGCTTATATCAGCAAAACGCTCGCAAGAGTCGATTGACTGGGAAATGAACCGCAGGTATGGGCGCTCAAAAGTACTGAAAGTGACAGTCGATTCGTGGAGAGATAGCAGCGGTAAGCTGTGGCAACCCAACACGTTGATACCTATTCACATGCCTATTTTCGGACTTGAAAACGAGCAATGGCTATTATCCGAAGTCACTTATACACGGAACGGTGATAACGGTACACAAGCGCAATTAGTTTTAATGCCGCCAGCCGCTTTCGCAGTACAGCCGTATGAGTTTTATGCAATTTTGAGAGAGACGATCAGATGATGAATGATGCAATCAGAAAGCTGTCTCGACGTGTTGAAATGATGTTGGGGCTTGGCAAAATCAAGACATCACGCGATAGCGGAAACATTCAAGTTGTTCAGTACCAGACGCCAATCGAAGTCCGGGATAACACGGCAAGGATGGCTGAATTTGGTTTCTCGTCTGCATTGCCCCCCGGAACTGACGTTGTGATTGGTTACTTGGGGGGAGACCGCTCAAGTGCGGTAGTGATTGCCAGCAACAATAAAAAATATCGACATAAGAATTTAAATCCCGGAGAAGTAGTGCTCTATAACCAGTGGGGATTACACATCTTATTAACCGAGTCAGGGATCACTATTGAAGCCAAGGGCCAGCCCATTACTGTGAATAATGCAACACAGGTAACAATCAACGCTAGCGAGTCTGTACTTTGTAACACGCCAATTTTAAAAGTGACAGGTGATATCGTTGATAACTGCAATAGTAACTCTTCAACAATGAAA
>NZ_PUWT01000094.1:0-12450 GCF_002968995.1 Photorhabdus hindustanensis | reverse complement strand
CGCAACTGTTTCATTGTTGAAGAGTTACTATTGCAGTTATCAACGATATCACCTGTCACTTTTAAAATTGGCGTGTTACAAAGTACAGACTCGCTAGCGTTGATTGTTACCTGTGTTGCATTATTCACAGTAATGGGCTGGCCCTTGGCTTCAATAGTGATCCCTGACTCGGTTAATAAGATGTGTAATCCCCACTGGTTATAGAGCACTACTTCTCCGGGATTTAAATTCTTATGTCGATATTTTTTATTGTTGCTGGCAATCACTACAGCACTTGAACGATCCCCACCAAGATAACCAATCACAACGTCAGTACCGGGCGGCAATGCAGACGAGAAACCAAATTCAGCCATCCTTGCTGTATTGTCACGCACTTCAATTGGCGTCTGATACTGAACAACTTGAATGTTTCCGCTATCGCGTGAGGTCTTGATTTTGCCAAGCCCCAACATCATCTCAACCCGGCGAGATAACTTTCTGATTGCATCATTCATCATCTGATAGTCTCTCTCAAAATTGCATAAAACTCATACGGCTGTACTGCGAAAGCCGCTGGCGGCATTAAAACTAATTGCGCTTGCGTGCCGTTATCGCCGTTCCGTGTATAAGTGACTTCCGATAACAGCCATTGCTCATTCTCAAGTCCAAAAATAGGCATATGAATAGGGATCAACGTGTTAGGTTGCCACAGCTTACCGCTGCTATCTCTCCACGAATCGACTGTGACCTTTAACACTTTTGAGCGCCCATACCTGCGGTTCATTTCCCAGTCGATAGATTCTTGCGAGCGCTTTGCTGATATAAGCGTGCTTTCTATGATTGTGACATAGTTCCGGTAGCGCATTTTCTTAGCTTCGGGATCACTAGCTGTTGCTAACGTGACGACATCATAGCCGCTGTCATTGCTCGTCTCGTTCAATCCACTTATAGCAAAAGACAAGCCGGTGTATTCAGAAAACCGCTCATTCATTGAGCTATTGTAATCTGACGTTTCGACATTCTTCCCTTGCTCAATCCCACTAGCCGCTAGCTCTGTACCTACCCTCGTCATAATTAAATTGCCATCAGGCAAATCGTAATAAAGAAGAGCGGCAAAACGAGTAACTCGATCAATCACTTCTTGCGAAGACTCACCCCAGTTCAATGTGAACTGAGGGACAGTTGGCATATCATCAACATCAGAAGTCACTTGAATGTCATACCACTGGGCCAGTTTCTGAGCAATCTGTAGCGGGGTAGCTTGACTAATAACGTTATTAGGCCACTTCGCTGAACAGTCTACTAAGTCCTGACATTTACCCCTACCCGACACTTTTATCTCATGCTTATTTTTGGAAATAGATGGGTTCCAGCTATCTATATAGCCCGTGACCACGCGATCATCACCGAGAAACACTTCGCACTTCTCACCCGGTTCTACAAGCTGCTTCTCATCATTGCCGGGGTAGTAGTCCATCAGCATCAAATCAAAATCGGAGGGTAATCGTTCAATACCTCTCGTCACCCGCACACTGTCCCACCCAAAGATGCGGCGGCCGCCGATGACTAACGAAAGCTCATCACTCTTCATTGTTTCAGCGCCTTAAATTTTACTGGCATGAAAGCCGGGTGAATGGGGGAGACAGCTTGGACTAATTCATCACTGCGTTCCGCATCTTGATAAATCCTGTTAGCAATATTTAGTACAGGTAACACAGAGGGTAAATTAAATTGCGTCAAACGCCCTTTCGCATCTTTCAGCGAGAAACTTTCAACAAATTCATAACGTAGCTGAACAAGAGCCTGAAAAACATCATCAGCCGCCAGATCACCCGCTTTGATAATGGCGTTGTCAAGCGATTCACAAACACGCCGCTGAATTGTTGCGGCTTCGTCACGATTGGCGGGAATGAGTTCACTTGCTGTTTTTGCCATCGCACCGGCAGACAGAACAACAATCAATAATGTGGTGGCTTCTGCTACGTCACGGTCTACATTGCTTTGCTGATATTGTGTATTTTTAAAGCTGGCAAGATTTTCAAATACCCGCACTTTCTCAGTCGTGCTGCCCGTTGTATTAATGATTGCATTGATAACTAATTGCACGCCACCCGCCAACCCCTCAATAGAGTTAGCGCTGTTAAGCTGTGAGAGGGCTTTTGATATTGCCTCTCGTCCCATCACAGCCGAAGCCATTTTTTCATTAACTACATTTTTATAGTTTTCACTGTCATTATTTCGCAGTACAACGCCCGTTGCACCGGAGACAGAGCCGCCAATCTTGCCCCGACTGTAACGCCCGTAACGTTTACTACCGAACGTGGAATTCAACATGTCACTGAGATTTGTCACTTCATCGATTGATGACTGCACCATCTTTTCCCAAAAATTAATGGTCTGTTTGATGGTTTTAACAGCCTGGGTGACAGTGCGGATCTCGCCTTTTACCATTGAAATGAATTTGGCGGCTGTCGTTGTAGCCGTTCTGAGCCAATTAGCATTCACTTTACTGTCTGCCGCCGTGCTGTTTGTAATAGCAAAAACTTTGAGACCGGACTCAATCACTGTGAGAGTGAACTCAAACACCCGGCCATTGTCGGCACTTTCATTTACACGCAGGCCCGACTCAGTGACGCTGACAGTTAATTCGCCAAGCGTGGGGTGAATCAGCGTCCCGCTAACACCCTCTTCACATGCTGCAACCAGATTATTACGTTGCGTGATCACATCCGGTGCGGAATACACTTTACTGTCTTGAATGATAAAGCCACGAAGGGTTATCTTTCGGCTACTACGGCCAAGATCCTCGATCCAGGCTGTATCACGATAAGGGTATTCATGCACCGCTTGCCGTCTGCCGAAAACGCTTTCACCTGATACTACGGCAAATGGTACCCCCCGGAATGATGCCGGGTGTAAATGTTCCGACCACTTCCATTCTTGGCCCTGTCCCAAGAAGGCGGAAATAGCATCTTTAATCAATGGCATATCACCACCTATGGTTATTTCCAGATGTAAAAAAACCGCAATTAAGCGGCTTAGTAAATAATGGGGTTGTTAAATTAAATCCAATGAAATCCTTTAGCCATTAAGCCAGCTAATCCAAGAGCTACAGCAATTATCGCACCAAATAACAGGCGGAAGTCTGTACGCGCATCACTTTTCATTTCCTTAAAATCTGTGCGTGTATCTTTTTTCATTTCCCGTACGTCAGCTTTCACCTCGTCTATAGATTTTTTGATGTGTTCAACATCTGACTCAAGCCTCGCCACACGAGCTTCTAACATATCATCACCTCCACCGCCGCCATCATACCCAGCATTTTTTCGCGATAACGCGCTCCATCGGTTAGTATAAACTACATTTGACTCCCTTCTACTAACAAGCATGTCTATTTCTCCCCTTGCTTTTTATTCACCCACTCCGTGATGACACGAGCTGAGAAGAAAAATTCATACCCACAGTTTATACATGCTATCCTGAAATGGTAGTTATCAGGGTCTACTTGTGGTCTCATCCCGACGTGATTGATCCTAATGGGCACAAGAAAAGAGGGCAATGACTGCTCTACATCCTCACCTTCTTCTGACACGATAATAGGTGTAGTCTGAGGGATGGCAATGTCTGTTTGATGACAAATAGCACAAGTTATCGATGATTTTAACTTTTCATTCAAAAAATCAGCAAACATATCCGGCGTTATCGCCTTTAATGCTTCCAACAACTCTGCTTCACTTTTGTATTGTTGCGTCATATTGATTACCTCAGTCATAGCTATACATTAAACCACTGACTAATAAAAGAACACAACTGAATTTATTTACAGTGCCATCCTTGGCTTATTGGTTAAGCTGGCAACATAGCCACGTCTAGAATTTTCATGAGGTTTTCTTTCACAAACTGACTGCGCTCGCTCTCATGAATGATGAAAAATCCACGACTTTCCAATATATTCACAAAAGTGTCCACGCTCTCAACAATCCAGCCGGACGGTACTACTTTTGCATCGGTCAAAGTTCCATTTTCGTATGTGAATAGGACTCTGCCGCTGATTTGGCTCATATCCACTATAGGAGCTCTCTCTTTCTGACTGAAATAACAATCTTCCAGTTTTTCGAAAACATCCCAGGCTTGATCTGTTTCTAACATCTTGGCGTGACGAGCTGCTCCGCGTTCGGTCCAAAGTATTAAGCTGCGGGCACGTTTTGCGACTGACTGACTTCCTGTCAGTCTGTTCTTTAATTCTTTTAAATCAGAACCTTCAACTTTGAAATAATGTTTACCCTGAGTAAAGCGATCACTGTTTCGTTTGAAGTTTTGCTGAATGTTGTTGATTTCAGTTCCATACAACTCAGCAAGTAATTCAGTTGTGATTACCGGTACGCTATTGTGTACAACTTGAGGTAGTGACTGCACAGATAAATTGCTCATGCCGACACCTCGCTAACCAATAATTCAGTATTTATTACTAATTCACACTGATATGAAATTTGTGTCAGAGTGATACCATTAATGACAAGCTGGTTTGCATCTGTTAAATTATCCATGCAATTTACCTCGTTTGGTAAGTGATAACTAGAAGCCCTAACTGTTGCCGCAGTTGGGGTTTCACTCTTTTTAGTTAACAACAATATCATCTTGTTACTCCCATGAAATTAGTCGTTTTTGTTACAATACTTCAATCTATTGTTTTGCTTTGATATTTTCTTTTAAATTCCAATATCAAGCAATTTAACTATCCCGAAACTGGGAATAATCTCCCAACTTAGCCGTCCGTGGCCTTAAATCCTTAAGCTACTTCAACACCGTGGATCAAATGTTTAAGTGCCTTGATGCCGTTCTCGTTATAACGAAATGCCTCAACTTGTTTATTAGAGTGGGCGGATTTATCCAGGAAGAACTTCCCGTATTGCTCGGTTTTCAGATTGTTATCATTAGCAATCCGCCCGATTTTGTTAGCTGACAGATCCAGCATCTTTCCTACTTCACCAGCCGTGTAATATTTCTCTTCCAATACAGGGAGAGGAATCACATCTTGACCAATCAAGGGATTAATCACCGATGCTGCCAGCGTCTGTTTAGCCAAGTGATCCAGGTTCGGCAAAAGCATATTTAGTCTTTCAATCGAAGCTATGTTTTTTTCAAGAGCAACAGACTTCAACTGCTCTGCTTTAGCAAGTCGGTATTCAGGTAATCCTGATTGACTTTTAACCGGAGCAGCAGCAACCAACTTTCCAGAACGGTAATCAATGAAAGTTTGGTTAACCTGCAAGCGGAACTTTGGAGAGATCCACCCAGCATACTCAACGGCCAAAAGCTCGTGGGCGAAAGTGCCGGGATTCACCCCGCCTTTTCGCACCTTGAGCACTTCTTGACCTAAGGCGGAATTCTGCCTTAACTCTTCAACAAGCTCCAGAGCTTGTTTTGTGTCGAGCCAGGTCTTGGGTCGTTTGGCATCTTTACCACCACTCGCTTTGTGCAACGCATTTAGGTTGAAACGACCTTCTGAGTCTGTAGTGATTTCGACGCCAGCGATGACAGGAAGGTTTTTATTTGTTACATTGTTCATGTTGGTTCCCTTGATAGTTGCTAACATTAGAGACCTCAGTCGTTGGCGCGGCTGGGGTTTTGCTTTTATTGCACTGCATGCTTCCTTTGCCCTATCACCCTATTCATTCGATCCTTCAAGATTTTCACAATTTCAGCATTCAAAGAGCGACCGCTCTTATCGGATTCTTCTTCGTACCATTCCCTGATCTCTTGCGGCATCCTTAAAGGATATGGGGGTATTCTTTTGTTGTGACTCATAATGATTCCTTTTTTCTCCTTAATATCAACTTAACATAGCCAAATGATGGATCATAAGGACTCACTTGTCAAACATATATTTGCTATCTACACTGCCAAGTAGTGAGTCTAAAGGAGTCAATATAATGTCACGCATAGCACCATACCCTTTACGAATGCCGCCAGAATTAAGAAAGGCATTAGAAAAAAAAAGCTGAAAAATCAATGAGAAGCCTCCAGCAAGAGGTCATCTACCATATTGAAATGTCATTACAGATAGAAAACCTTCTCGCATCTGCACCACCAGCATCAAATGATGCTTATACACGGATAGCTAAAGCATTAAGACTGGAAAAAACAGTTGAAGAAAAAGATAAAGAAATTGAAAAATTAAAAATGCAAGTCAGTCTTTTAGCTGAATCAACTAAAATCTCGGATATGGCGAAATTCGATATTATTCAACAAAATGTTGAGTTCATAAAATCAGCTATAAGAAAAATAGAAAATGCAATACCGCCTGAACCAATCACATTAACCAACAAAAAAGCCCCATAAGGGGCTTACTGTGAGCCAGTTCCTGATCCATATCGTTTTTCCAGATTGATCACGGTCTTATATATATCATAAGAATATATTTTGAATTCACCATCTATGGCCAAAATTATGTGAGCATCTTCTCCCCGAGGGTAAACAATAGCTTTGTCTTGGTCTAGAATGGAAAATTTCATAATAGGAATGCTCTCCCCGTTTCCATTCTTAGTCAGCGTCAAAAAATCAGTATATTTATAACAGAGCGTACCTTTATTTTCATAAAATCCATTAATATTAAAGTGACAATCAGGACGCAATAAACCAAAAGCAAAAGGAACGCTGATAGGGATACCAATTGCTAATACACGCATTGTTGTTCGAAACGCTGTTTTCTTTCTTTGAAAAGATAAACAAAATGCAATTGCAAATAAAAAAACAAGCGTTACCATAATTTGCCAAATAGACACAAACACCTCTCATCCAAATCAAATGACCAATCATTATTCAGGTGCTTGACGAAATCAAGGTTAAACTACTAAACAACATTAAGATCGCTCTAAGACGCTCTTGCCATGTGATTAAGGATATTGCATTGATGTTGTTACCCGGCCTCCGGTTTTTGCATTAAATTGCTGCCGCTCTCCGGTCTTGTTGCTGACAATTGTGATTTCTACCTGGAGTTTGTTTTCACCAATCGCTGATTGAATGGCGTCGGCTATGTTCTGAGCAAGCTCGCTATTATTTGCTTGATTGGCAAAAATAGAGGGAGGTCTTTTGTCTGATTCAGGCAGCACAGGTTGATTAATCATACGCTGTTGATTTAGATAATATCTGTCACGCAAACCCTGCCAGCGCGGGTCAAAGATGGCAGCGGTTATTGCATCCGTGATCTCCTGCTTACTGAATGGCTGTTGACCATGATTTTCTTGTTTAATCATTGCCACCATCAGATTTTCAAGTACTTTTGGGTCGTGCATATCTAACTGTTGATTGGGAAGAAAGCCTGTCTCGTTTGAGACAAAGTTAATATATGCTTGGGTATCATTTCTATCTACACCCCCGGCCGGTGCATAAGTGCTGATTGTGCTATTAACAGTATTCTTTCCTCTATCGCCGTTCAGCATTAACTGACGAGCCAATGCAGAGAGTCCATCATGATTATTACCGAACTTGACAAATGTTCCATTTTTTCCTTGTACATATCCAATACCATTTGGAGCGTCACGCACATTTCCCGGATTTTTAATTCTCAAGCCAAACGAATCCTTTACTGGTTTTCCGTAAGAATCGGGATATTTTGGAGGTTCTATTTTCGCTGGTTCTGGGATTTTTTGGGGCCGGGGAATACCATCTTTTATTTTATCAGCATTATGCCTGCGCTTTTCTTTTTCCCATTCCGCACCAAATCGATCATTAATCTTTTTCTCTAAATCTTTATCAGGCTCACCCCACTGTAAAGAATATCTTTCTCCAAATGAAAGACTTTTCATGAACTTGACATCGTTTAACGCCCTATCGCGCAAATCGCCTTTTTTGTAACCACTAAAAAGAGTATCGGAATAGGCTTCCCGCTTTTCTGCCTGTTCCTTCATATAATCATAACCATCTCCTAATGCGAAATTAGCAAACGCAATTTTAGCTCGATTCATTATTCCTTCAAGGCGGGCGTCTAACTCATTTTTTTTTATCATTATATTGGTTTAATTTATCATTATCGGCTTGTGACCTAGTTAACCCATCTCTATCGGCCTTACTCAATAGTTCTTGATATGTTTCTGGTCCTTTACGCGCCAAAGCCAACCCATTCTCATCCAAGCCAATTTTTTCAGCAATGGTATTTTGAACATCGGACGGATATTTCTGCATAGCCTTGACGACTTCTGGAAAAGTCTTGTACACATCAATCGTTCCGTGATCATTTTCATAGAGAGGAACCCCCATCTTTGTTAATTCCGCTCTGGCTTCTTTCCGTCTTCCTTGCAATGGATGGTTTAAAATCCCATAAAAGCCTTCTACTGATTTTTTAGCATCATCAGCGCTAATACCAAGGTATCTCATTGCCCCGGCTATTCGAGTGAAATCAGGAACATTCATTGCTGAATTTTTAGCTGCAACATCAAAATCATAGGCTTCTTTTCCCATATCATTCATTAACTGAAAGCCTTTTGATATACCACTAGCCGCCATTCCTATACCGCCAATTTTCGCTCCTATCCCGGCGTATTTTGTCGCAAGTTCACCGACATTTTTAAGTGGTGGCACAATATCACCGATATGCTGAACGTTATCTTTGGCATAACGTGACATATCACGTAACTTTGTACCAAGTACATCCACCCCGTCAGTGGATTCAGATCCCCCAAATTTCAGACCTTCTTTGGTTTTCGCTAAATTGGGATTGAGACTATTCAACTTTGCATTGATTTCATCAATAACTTTCGTAACATTTTCATCAGCGTTTAGCTCAAAATCGAAAGCGTTAGCCATTAGTTCGCTCCTTTATTCGGTTAGCTTGTTCAACCCACCATTCAAGCCGTGATCGAGTTAAGAGCCACGCATCACGTGGCCCCCAACGATAGTGGAATGTGACGTCAGCGGCTAATTGCTGCCAGCTATCGAGCGCTTCGAGTCCAAAAAACCTAAAAGGAACTCCTGACACTGATGAAAATCACTGATAGCCATTTTCTTCAATACTGATTCCGGGATGCCTGATACTAAAGAGAGCAATAGACGCATAGCAGCAATTGAATGATTTGATTTGTTCTGCGCTTCATAAAACTGTTCAACTTGAATCAATACCGGCTCTTTCAAATCAATCTGCTCGTAGCGGACTTTACCGTCATTGCTTTCAATTGGGGTGTTTAATACGATAGTTTTAGTGGTTTCTAACATGTTGATTCTCCAAAATTAATTTTCTGTTACTGAAGTGCCTTCCCAGCGCACTTCAAAAGTTGCATCTTCACTATTGACTTCCTGTGTGTTAACCGTCCACATGCCCTCGCCAATAATTGTCTTGCCGTTCGCAATCTCAGCCACGATAGTGACGTTAGTCTGATTATTGAAATCAGCGACAGTTGTTCCGCCACTGTCCCGGACTTTGCATGAGATGAAACCCGCTTGCGGCTTCTCTTTGTAGCCGTGTACGTAGTCCATCCCTGTAAGGGTTTCGCGGGTGACAATCGAGGGACTCCACGTAAAATCCCCCGCGACCATAATACTGATGCCGTCAACGGTCACATAAGCGGTACCCGCGAGCCGTTTTGATGTATTTGCCATGTTTACCTCTTATGCTGCCGGTTGTAAGCGGAACTGATTAAGTAGCGCAAAAACACGCAACTGATTGATCAATGTACCGGTCCATAGAACATCTACCCGGTTCGGGTTCTGTGCATTGATATCGACAATCAGCCCTTTTGCAAAGCTCTTCGAATCCTGTACATAGCCGTTGTATTCCAAAGTACGATACTGCGCGATCAACTCAGCACGGATGACATTCGGGGTCACAATTGCCGAGCCGGGCGCATAGCGGCTGGCGTCCTTCACTAGCTTCATGCGAGCAAATTTGCTCGTGATTTGCGTCCGAATATAGCGTGTGACGTACATCAGCAAGTACAACGTTTCAACTTCCAGATAGCTGTCATCGTTATCACCGAAGCTATTTTTCTGATATGTCGTGATGATGTTTTCGACTTGGATTGTGCCGTCATCTGCAACAGTAAACGTTGAAATTCCGCTATGTAACAGATTGTTACGTTCAATCAAATCAAGTTGGTCCTCTGATGCGGGTGCCAGCACACCACTTACAGGTAATGTTTGTAATGGCCTACCGGGATCATTGCGCAAACTGGGTGCGATTGCGCCAGTCAACGCAGCGGCCCAAATGTAATTCGGGGATGGGGAATTAGTGACTCCCAACAATGTTTCATGCTGATAATTTCTTTGCTCACCGAAGCTAGCCAACTCCCCGTATGCCCCGTTTATGGTGCCATAAGAATGACCGTAAAGTTGCTGTTCCCATGACCATCTACCGGTTGTATCAGACAAAAACGCTTTCACATCATCTAATGACGCTGTGTCAGTGTATGGATTCGCAATAAAATCAAATGAACGGTCTTTGAGATTACCCAATGCGTTTTTGAGATCTGGCGCTCCTGCACCGCCTGTCATTTGAGTTATTTTCAGTTCCATACCTGCGGGAGTAAATTCTCCCCCGGCCTGACCTCTGTAATTTAAACGCAAATCGATGCTATTTCCTGCTAATCCCTTATTTTTAGCGGTTAAAGTCACTGTGTCCGCAGAGTCAAACACAACTGTCGCAGTGACCGGCAATGTCACTTTTTTGTTAATCGCGTCTGACAATGCAGTAGCGACTTGCTCTGCTTTATCTGTTGCAACTACAGTGATCTGCACACGTTGACCGCCGACATACAGCGAGATAATCCCGGTGTCCGTCGCTGGACTGGAGACTTTTACACTGCCTTTCGCTGCAACCATGCCATCGGCATCACTCAGGGGTAACACCCAGATTTCGGCGGCTTGGTCATTGGCGAAATAAGCTTCGGTCATGCCATGAAGCATAGAGCCGTTACCGAACAGGCCCGCGACTTGGGCGGCAGAAGAGATACGTTCCGGGATATCCGGTTTTGCTGTAGACGTACTCAACATCTGACCGATGATCAGTGTGCGCTGTGTCGCAATTGCGCTGTTCGCCATTGAGTTGTCGAATTCGACATAAAAAAGCGGTGCCCGGATATTGTTGGGCACACGTGAAAAGGGTACGGCCATTATTCATTCTCCTTGACTGCCGCCTTTTTAACTGCTTTTTCGGGCTGACATATTTCAACGTCACCGTCTTTTACGCGACGATGCCAAAACAGGCTGTCTTGTACTTCTGTACAACCTTCGGGCAAAAAGATGCCCTTTACGGGATCGCGTACACGCCTCCCGACAACGGGTTTTACAAACATGGGTTACTCCTGATTAATTTGGAAAATTAATTCGAAAATGAGGTTCGGGGGTGCCGTCTGGCATGGCGACTGTGACGTCGATTTCGTCAAGTTCGGCTGCTTCGATTTCGTAGAAATCTTCCGGCCCCTGGTAATATTCGATGTCTAATTCCATCAATAGTTGTGCTGTATGGCCCTCGCCACTGGCATCAATACCAATCGTTGAGCGAACTTGGGAAAATTGCTGAATCTGCCGTGTCAGTTCATAGCTATTAATGACTGCCCGCTCTATCTGTTCGCGTAACCGTTCGAGAGATTCTTCGGCTTTAACTGCGCCATCGTCTTCCACTTCGCTGTCTAACTCTTGTAGACGCCCGGTAATACGTACTGTCGTAACCGTATTGAATTGTGGCGCGTTACGTCCCAGTGAGTTTTTGACGTCAATCGGTGTCTGCACAAGAATGACGGGATACATATCTTCTGTTGTTGACCAGTCGCGCGGAGAATAAACCCGCGCGACTGCATCGGTCTTATGTTTGAGCGAGTCAATGACTAACGCCCGAATACCTGCCGCGTTCATGATTTCACCCTGTTAAGAATAAGTTTTGTTCCGCCGTGGCTGTCTGGCTGAGTATCTGCCACGGCAAACAAAGTATTGACGGGAGCACCACCAACTATGCCAACAAATACCCGATCCCCTTTTTTTGGCGGTGCCTGAAACTCAATGTCGCGCACCCCAAGCACAGGAGAAGTTGTATTGATGGTGCTAGTGTCATCTAATGATTCGACTGTTTGAGTGTAGGCCCGATCAAAGATGCCGTTGATCGTGTAACGAGCGCCGCTTGCGGGGCGGTATTCAACCGGGTCCCCAAACACATCATGCAGCGGTGCTAATAAATGTTGGTCCCAATTGATCCCCATCATCAAACCTCATGACTGATTTTAACGCCGTCATTAACTGTCACTGAGGGGCCATTTTGAGCAAGTGCCTGTTGCCGCAGCTTGTTAACGTCAGCAACAACCCCCAGTTCAATCAAACGTTCTGCATCTTCTGGACTGAGAATGAGTTGCACGAACTCTTTATATTCCTTGCCATCGTGTTTAACTGTCTGGCCTTTCAGCACAACGACAATTACCTGGTCATCAGAAAGATTTTCATCGTCGGCATCAGGAACAGTGGAAGAAGATTCCACCGTTTCTATCTGAG
>NZ_PUWT01000093.1:0-4213 GCF_002968995.1 Photorhabdus hindustanensis | reverse complement strand
AACCGCAGAGACCACCGGATTCAGGTGCTGGCTTTTATAATCCCAACTGTCATAGGCATCTTTAACTAAGTTCCATTGAACGTCTTTACGTTCATTGAGTCCTTTTAGCCAGGCGGTTTCCGGCGTATTGCCGAATACTGACACCGCATTCTGTAACGATTGACCATTTTTGGCTTTGATATCCGCGCTAACCCCTTTCGCCGCCTCCACAGTAAATTTTCCGCCAATATGAATAGCAGGAAGCACCCATTTGTTTTCGGTATAGCCTTTATTCGTCTGCTTGATATAAAAGCCTTTGGAATGGGTAATCGTCTGCTCAAAGGTACTGTTTTTGACCGCTTTAAAATTGACTTTACCGTGAGTACTGGTCAGTTTGGCATTTTTACTGGTGGCGATTTTACTGGCTTCATAGGTGCTGTCATCCCGGCTTAACAGATTGATATCACCGCCGGCGGTAAATTCAGTGACTTTGTTGGTGACATCATGACGGGTGCGTGTAGTGGTTTTCTTTTTACCATACCACTTACGTTTGGTTTCTGTTTTCTCATAGTGGCTGGATTCCTCCATCGCCTGAGCGTACAGATAACCGCCTTTGGCGGCGATATCCATTGCCCCTTTGGCCGTGAGTTTGGTGGCCTGGAATAGAATGCTGCCGTTTGAAAGAACCGTCAGTATGCCGCCGCTGGTCAGTTCAGTGCCATTCTGAGTCACTGATTCGGTGGATTCACTGCCGTTTTCCCGATAAGTGTGATTTTGCACTGATTCGAAGCGCATATTGCCACCGGAGGAAAGTATGACATCACCACCCGAAGTCAATTTAGAACCCATTGTGGTGATAGCGCCATTTGCCGCGATTGTCAGTTTTTTATCCCCCCGGATTTGAGCCGTGAAATGGAGATTATCTTTGTCGTCATCATTGCGATATTGATTTGGTGAATAAACATAAGTCAGGAAAGGTAAAGTGATATTGCTTCCCGCAGATAATAATGTGTTTCCGTTTGCCTGTATCTGAACGGCTTTCCCAGCAATATCTCCACCACTAATGATGCTGATATTATTCTTTGCCGTGATCCTGCTACCTAATTCTATTGAACGTAAAGGTGGAACATAATTACCCGATAAGAAAAACTCTTCTAGTCTATGAAAAATCAGCTCACGAGAATTGAGCCCAATATGTTTTGCCGCACTTAAATAAACCTCTTTTCCGGCCGAGATGAAAGCCCCTTGAGTAAAAAGATTACCGCCGGCATTCATTATCAATGACTCTGCGGCAGTTAAAACGCCGGTCATGGGCAATAGAGGCTTAAAGTTTGCCTTCTCTTGTTCAGGCAAAATAGCATTAAGTAGATTTTTATCCCATTGGTCTGGATGCATAGGACCCGTTTGTCGTGGGGATAGCTGTCCATTGTTTGCTATTTCAATATCATTATTTGCTGTCAGAGAGATATGAGCGCTTGGGGTGAAATAGGTATTATGTAAAAATAGATTTTTACCTGCGTTGATTGTTAAATTACCCTTAGCACCTAGTGTACTTATTATACGGGTATTGTCTGCATCAAAATAACCGGGGTTTTCACTGCTCTGGAACCGTATATCGCCATGACGGCTTATCAGGGTAATGTCTTTGCCTTTTACCTCACTTTGCAGGGAGTTAATATTATTGATGGCTGTCATAGATAAATTATTTGATGACAGCAGTGATGCATCATTAAGATTAATATCCTTTTCAGATATCATATCTAATGCATTAGTTGCCTTTATCTTATCAGTAATATTAATTTGCCCGGCATGAAGAATAATATTTTCTGCTGATAATGTTTCTGGTCGTTCTTTAATATTAACTTCTGAGACCGTTTTAACGTCATAAGGGAGAGCAGTATTAATATTGATACTGTCTTTAAAATCAGCAACAATGCTACCTTTCGCGATGACGCTTGCTGGCTCAATGACATTTTCCTCATCATTCCAGGTTTTAGTTTCTCCTAATCTTTTATAAGTAAATACTGTTGGCGCCGGCTCAAGTTTAAGATCATAAATAATAAAATTATTTAGTGAACTTTTTCTTTTACTTTCATTAATAAATTTATTTCCGGCCAGAAAGATATCTTTTTTAGCTTCAATCTGACTTATTTGATTGGATAAGTTATTACTGTTAATGTAAGCATTTCTTCCAGAAAAAATAAGACCTGGCTGAGAATTTTCTAATACAATACTTTTAATTCTGCTATTATTTAAATAAGCTTTTTCTGGTCCATCCTTTTCAAAGCCAATACCATTAAAATAGGCATGTCCAAACCATTTTTCAGGCAGTGGAGTCAACTCTGCTGTTATAGTATAGGGTTCGCCCCAAATATTTATATCACTAAAAACAGTCATATCTCTGTCTGTAAAATCTGGCATTACCTGCTTATTTTGCATCACAAAGCTATTTCGAGTATTGTTCAGTTCCTTTGTCCTGACAACCAAGTCCCCATTCACGGTTTTTATCGTCGCAGATCTATTTTCGACTAACTGACTTTTATTCCCCTGAGCATCTTTTTGTATCCACATATTATTATTGGCTTGTAAAAGTGCATTATCACCTATATTGTATACTTTACCTCCAAATATACTCATATCCTGACCTGCAATTATACTACCTTTGTTATCAAGCGTACTGCTTGCCAGAACAATATCCCGTTCAGCATGAATTTGAGCATTTTGCCTGATACTAAGTTCTTTGGCACCTACATTTAAATCAGTTTTAGACTTAACATTTCCTAGATCCATTTTTCCATTGGCATTTAACATGACCTGTTGATCAGCATTAATATGAGCTCCCTGTAAAATTAAATCATTTCCAGCAAACAGCTTAATATTACCAGTAGCGTTCAATTTACCTTGGCTAGCATTAAGGTTACGCCCCGAACTTAACGTAATATTATGTAAATTATCTAACTGGGTTCTAGAAAACTCCAGATCGTTACCAGCTGAAATCCGCAAATTATTATAAGCCGAAATTGAAACCTCAGAACTATCCCCTGTCCGCACGCCCATACTAATGTCACCTTCGCGCACGGTAAACTCAACATTTTCTCCTTTCAGCTCTACTTTAGAGGTCGAGATAACTTTCCCTGCAATTAGTGTCAGATTTTTCTTTGCCTCCAGAATGTCTCGGTTAACATTAATTTTACGTTCGGCTATTACTGACAGATCATTTTCGACCTTGAAGTATCCCATGCCAATAATTTCACCGGCATGAAGAAGGATATTTTTAGCAGATATTAACGAAGTTCCATTGAATTTATTAATAAAGTCAGCCACTATATTAAGCTCTGCTGAGAGTTTACCTTCCATTCCTTCGTGAAAATCGCTGCCAGTTAAAATAAGATCTTTCTTCGCATTAAACTGGCTTTGGCTGTTATCAAGCGTTGTAGCATTGATATAAGCATTCGCCCCTGAAGTAAGATTAGCATTACTAGCATTATTTAATTCTTTTGTGCGAATAACAATATCACCATTATTGGTTTTCAGAGTCGCTGAATAGTTGTTAACCCAAGTATTTAAATTACCGATCGCATCTTTTTGCAACCATAGATTATTATTTGCCTGAAGTAGAGCATTCCCCTGATTGTCCAAACGCTCAACAAATAGACGCATATCTCCTTCTGCAATAAGCTTACCCCTGTTGTCCAAAGTATTCGCAGCAAGCGTAATATCTTTCCCTGCCTGCACATTACTCTGTTTCGCTGTTTCAATGCTTTTACTGTTAACAGTGATATCCGTTTTAGCCTGTACATCCTCCAGAGTCGCCTTGCCATCCACCGTCAAACTGATGTCGCCTTGCGTTGCAGTCAAATTAGCAAGGTTAACTTCCTTACCCACCTCAGTACTCACCAGACGGATTTTATTGGCATACATGCCCCCCAATGACCCGGTATCAATCGCTTTCCCGGGGCTATCACCTTCTCCGGCAATAGGGACAACAGTCCCATGTTTGAAATCAACCTGGTTGGCCCCTTGTGTCAACGTCAGGTTTTTCGCCTGTACTTTGCCATTTAATATTGCTGCCCGGCTGATAATATCGACATCATCCTGCGCCGTTGCATCCAGCCCCTTTTCACCGATAGTTATGGTGCCTTTTTTCACTGCTAAGGCTGCTAACGCTCCGTCTTTATCAAACACCGGTTTTCCGGTCGATAAGGTGACTGCCGGGGTATTAACAAAACCACAG
>NZ_PUWT01000092.1:0-6436 GCF_002968995.1 Photorhabdus hindustanensis | reverse complement strand
GGCATACCGGCGGGATTTTTTCGCCACTGACAGTAAGGGCTTGAGGTCTTTACGCGGGCTGAGGTTCACCCCGTGGCGTTGATAAGCGTGCTTCTTAATGTGGAGCGCCTTGTTGTACGCGAAACGGACCGCACCGAACTGAGCATTGAGATAATCAGCCTGTTCGGGTGTCGGGTAAATGCGGACTTTGGTGGCTCTTAACATCATCAGCGCTCATCGGGATAGTTTATGTATTTTAACCGCTTTTTTGGGCCGTGTCCCCCCCGGGCTACCAGTGAACGTGATGGTTAATAACCTGAAAGCCCTGCGGGCTTTTCGCCTTATATCACCGCCCGCATTGGGCGAGGGTTTACGGCGGATTTTGCTAACTCCTTACGGGCGGCGCCAATTACCGTTACGGTAAATTTCATATCAGCATCCTTGTAATCATATACGATGATTTTACTCCATCAAAACAAAGCAATCAACAATGATTACTTTCAAACATTACTTATCTGATATTCTCCAGTTTGTTTGGTACATAGAGACGTTCACGGGCCCAGATAACCTCGGGTGTATCCCGAACAATCTTTTTATCCAGAATAATCTTATAAATTTATTGAATACACGAATTATTAACGCTGAGTAAAGCCGAATTTAATAATACACCTTAATTTTAGCCGTATTTATTAAATAGTTTAATTCAATAAAATCATAATACATATTAAAAATATATATCACCTTACAACCAAGCAAAAACAATTACTATTTATTCCGAATCAACCTTATTCCAATAAATTATTCACCATGATTAAACAGGCCCTTATAAGAGCCTGTTTAACTTTACTCTCCAATTATTAACGGGAAGAGAAAATAATCCATTCTAATATTTTCTTTGCATATAAAATTAATGATGAATTAGCTCTAACGAATACAGTGTTACCGTTGAAGGTTTCGCTCCTTTATCAACCAACGTTAATTTATTATTAGCTATAGACACATTAATCTGACTAGTCACCTCAGGTGGTGTTATTTGTTCCAGCGATCCGCCTTGTTGAATACGATACGCTTTGACTTTAAATTTCTTACAACCTATATGATCAATCACCACAGTAACGCCTTGGTCACTATGAGTATAATCACGAGTTTTAGGTCTTAAAAGAGAATCTAGTGGAAGTTGTTGCATCGGCTCCTTTTGCACTACCGCATTATTAGATTGAATGGTTGTCGGATCAACACCACCAAACCATCTATTCTTACTACAGGTATCCGTTAATTGATCTAATGTTCGGCTAGTATCCAAATAGTATTGTTGATATAAATCCGCAGGAACGGGAGCTACACTACCATCAGAAAAACCCTTATCCACTTTATAATTTGCCGCCAGGATATTAATTTTATTACCCGATTTATTTTCAGCAGCCAAAACCGTTAAACCGGTTGAAAAATCCTTTTGACCACTTAAGATATAAGGTGTTTTTAATAATTTAGCAAAAAGACCAAAAGATTGAGCTGAATAGGTACAGAAATTTCTAACGTTTGGTTTTTTAGGATTAGGTTGATCATTAAACAAACCAAAAGATAAACCATCCCCACGATAATAATGAGCCAGGTCAACTTTGGTATATTGCATATAAATCAATGAAGAGGTGATATATGCCGCGTTTTTTGGACTCTGTACTTTGGTAAATGTATTTCTCGATCCAAAAGGAGTAGAGTTCCACTCAGTACAAATACTCTCCGTCTTGGTAAAACCATAAGTATGCAAACTATTCTGAATGGTATTACCCATATCAATAATGTTTTGCGGGTCTCCAGTATCAACATATCCATGCCAAGAAAAGAAATCTAACGGTACATGGTTATCCCTACAATATCGGAAAAATCCATCGATATAATGTCCTCCGGCATGATTACTAAATGAAATACCGGCTCCTCCCACTTTAGCATCAGGATCAGCGGATTTAATTGCTTTCACTACTTTTTCATATAATTGATAATACTTTTGTGGATCATCCGTATTCCAGAAAAATAGCAAATCAGGCTCATTCCAAATCTCCCAATAGCTTATTTTTCTCGGCAATCCAACACAGGCATAGTCTACACCATAACGATTCACCAGAGATTTAACTAATGCTGCATAAACATCAAAATCCTCTGGTATTTCATAACCGCCATCAAGTGAACGCCCAATACGAAAAAAGAGTTGTCGCTCAATATTATCTGGGTTCAGATCTGCTTGATTATTTAGAACATCACGCAGATAAGCATCCGTCATTTCATAATTGGCATCTTTTAATGCAAGATTCACATCATGATTTCTCATTCCGATAGCCGCATTAGGAAAAATACTTCTGACATTTGCAATATCAGCAACCAGCTTTTTAGCCGCGGGTTTCCTTTCCTCCGGCACATTGATAATCATTTGATCTTGGTTATTTTTCCTATCCACCTGGAAATAATTATCTATATCCCCAATACCAAAGCCGTCATGGAGCCGAACATGGGTAATTCCCATCTGATTAAATTCATTATCTAAATCCGGGAAACCTGGAGCTATCGATTTAGGAAGACCGTTGACACCATTAACCGCTTTAAGACGTGAATTATACCCTGCTGATAAATCTCGATGATTTTTATTAAATGAAAAAACTTTAGTCATAACATCCTCTATATTAACTAAGAAATTGTATCCCTATAAACCCAAAATAATATCAAAGAATAAATACATTCCTCTGACAACTCAATAACAATAAATGAATGGAAGACCTAGATAATAATTAAATATCACTTTTAACTACATCTAAAATTCTCAGCTATTACTTTGAATTTATTGAATTAAACAAACAATTACATTAATACAATTATTTCCTATAGTGAAATTGACTCTGTGATTTATTTAACCACAAAAGTATTAAAGTGGAAAAATATATACCAATCAATCCAGACTGATATTAATAACAATAATAAAATAGCACACAATAAAATCATATAGAGAATAAATTATATTTTAAAATATCGTAAAAAAGATCATTAACACATATTACAAGCATATTTTCAGCCATAAAAAATCACCTTAATTCCAAATAAAATACATATAATTCAATTAGCTGTTATCAAACAGGCTCTTTTCAGAGCCTGTCATATTAAAATTATTTAATCTTCATTGATTAAATAATTTATTCCAATATTTCCATTGCATATAAAATTAATCATTATTTAGCTCTAATGAATATAACGTTACTGTTGCAGGCTTCGCTCCCTTATCCACTAGCGTTAATTTATTATGAGCTATAGACACATTAATTTGGTTAGTCACTTCCGGTGGTGTCATTTGTGCCAGCGATCCACCTTCTTGAATACGGAATGCTTTGACTTTAAATTTTTTATAACCTATATGGTTAATTACCACGGTAACACCCTGGTCGCTATCAGTATAATCACGACTTTTAGTTCTCAACATATTATCACCTGGAAATGGCTTAACAGGTTCACGTTGCACAACCGCATTATCAACGTGAATAGTTGTCGGATCAATACCGCCAAACCATTTATTCTTACTCCAGGTATCCGTTAATTGATTCAGTGATCGGCTAGCATCAAGATAATATTGTTGATATAAATAATCAGGAGCCGCATTACCATCGGCAAGACTCTTATCAACTTTATAATTTGCAGCAAGGATATTTATTTTATTACCTTCGGTATTCTCGGTTGCCAAAACAGTTAAACCCGTGGAGAAATCCCTATTACCACTTAAAATATAAGGTGTTTCGAACAGTCTGGCAAACAGGTAAAAGGATTGAGCTGAATAGGTACAGAAATTTTTAACACTTGGATTTTTGGGATTCGGCTGGTTATTAAACAAACCAAAAGATGAGCCATCTCCCCGATAATAATAAGCTTTGTCGACTTTTATATATTGCATATAAATAAATGTGGAAGCAATGTATGCCGCATTTTTAATACCCTGTACTTTTGAATAGGTATTTTTTGTCCCAATAGGACAAGAAGTCCATTCAGTACAAAAACTTTCTGTATCGGTAAAACCATAAGTATGCAAACTTTTTTGCACCACATTCCCCACATCAATAATATTTTGCGGATCTCCGGTTTCAACATATCCATGCCAGGAATAAAAATCTAACGGCACATGATTATCTCTACAATATTTTAAAAATCCATCAAGATAATCTTCTTTGCCTCTATCAGCAAACGCAATACCCGCCCCACCGACTTTAACCGAAGGATCGACAGCTTTAATTATTCTTGCAATTTTAGCATATAATGAATAATATTTTTCAGGATCATTATTATTCCAAAAGAAATATAAATCAGGTTCATTCCAAACCTGCCAATAAGTTATTTTTCTTGGCAAACCTATTCTGGCATAGTTTAAAGCGTAACGACTCACCAACGTGCTGACCAATATGGCATACATATCAAAATCCTCTGGTATTTCATAACCACCATCACCGGAACGACCAATACGAAACATGATTTGTCGCTGAATATTATCTGGGTTTAGATCAGCTTTATTATTCATAATGTCGCGCAGATAAGCGTCAGTCATTTTATAATTAGCCTCTTTTAATGCAAGACTAATATCATTATTTCTCATCCCGGCAGCCGCATTGGGAAAAATACTTCTAATATTTGCAATATCAGTGAGCAATTTCTTAGCCGCAGATTTATTTTCTTCTGGCACGTTAATAATTATTTGATTTCGATCATTGACTCTATCCACCTGATAATAATTATCCATATCGCCAATACCAAAACCATCATGCAACCGGATATGGGTAATTCCCATCTGATTGAATTGATCATCTAAATCAGGAAAACCCGGCAACAAAGATTTAGGAACACCATTAACACCATTAACCTCTTTAAGACATGAATGATGACCCGCTGATAAATCCCGGTGATTTTTATTGAATGAAAAAATTTTAGTCATAATAAACTTCTATCCTCTATATTCATTAATAAATGACATTTATATAAATAAGAATAATACCAGAGAATAAATATATTTCTCTGACAACTCAACAACAATAAATGAATAGAATAGTTAGAGAATAGTTAAATATCATTTTTAACTATATCTTAAAATTACCTTCTGTTAATTTTAATTCATTACAGCAATCAACAATCACATGGATATAATTACTTCCGCCAATAATCCAACCTGTGATTTATTTAACAAAATAACCTATATTTCAATAAGAAACTGATATTAATAACGATAGTAAAAAAACACTCAATAAAATCATATAGTGAGTGAGTTATATTAAATAACATCGCATAAAATCATTAATATATCATCATGAGAATTCGACAAAATAATCTCAGCAAGTCTCTTTTTCAATAACGATTATAAATAACGTTAATAAAGATCATAAAGTATTTTTCGCCAAAGAAATATTCAACAATATTGAGCCAAAAGGTTGAATCATTTTAAAATACCAAATACCAAATACCAAATACCAAGAGGCACCCATTCTAAATGCCTCTTATGTTGAATTACCCTAATGACTTCAATGTGTGGGTCTTAACCCACCGTAATTTGAACAGGCTTCCCTATACGGGTTAACATATTAACCAATGCGTCAATAGTGAATTTATTTACCTTTTTATTCACAACATCAGATACTCTTGGACGAGAAATGTTTAACACAGTTGCTGCTTCTGCTTGTTTCATTTTTTTATCCACAATCCATAAAGTAATTTCCTCCATTAACTGTTCTTTAATTTTTAGTATCTTTTCTATTTCTCGTAAAGAGGTTGCATGAAGTTGCTGAGCCTCTTGCTCAGTAAAACCTAACTCAGAAAATATATTATGTCCGGTTGGAGTTACCTTACGAATTTCAGTGTCAATTTTAGTGGTCATTTGATATTTCTCCGCTGCTGAATAACTGCGTTGTATCGTACTTTAGCGATATCCTTATCATGTTTATTCGTTTGTTGAGTTTTTTTCTGAAAACTATGCAATACATAAATGGCTTCATCGAATTTAGCAACATACATAATACGATAAATACCTGTACTGTCTCTTAGCCGTATTTCTTTTACGCCAGAACCGATGTCAGAAAAGGGTTTCCAATCTTCAGGATCTACTCCATGCTGTATTCTATGAAGCTGATAGCCTGCGTCTTTACGCGCATCTGTAGGGAAAGCTAACAAATCTTCATAAGAAGAGCCAATCCAGGCAATTTCTTTCTCTATACCGCTCGTGACTGCTCCCCGCCGTAAAAACGGCGAGGCTTCCCACTTCTCAGGCCGCCACCGTCTTTATGACGGATTTACGCTGGCCTCCGTGGGCAGAGACGACGAGTCCCGCCGCCTGTAATTCTGTTATGCCCTTGCGCTCGATGTTGAGCGCCGCATTGATATCGCGGTCATGTTCGACTCGACAGAAAGGGCATTGCCAGAGCCGCTTACGCAGCGGCATTTCCAG
>NZ_PUWT01000091.1:0-11804 GCF_002968995.1 Photorhabdus hindustanensis | reverse complement strand
TCAAAAGCAGCAATTAATAGCCGAAGCAACAAACCAAATCGCACCATTACAAGATGCTATGGATCTAAATATGGCAAACGATGAGGAAAAAGCACAGTTAGTAGCTTGGAAAAAATACCAAATATCACTGAGCCGTATTGATGTTACATCAGCACCAGACATTAACTGGCCTAAAAAGCCATAGTTATATGTATTTTGATATCGGGCTGCATAAGCAGCCCTTATTGTTGTCATTCTGGGATAATCCTTTAAGTCATTCATTCTGAGGGGAATTATTTAATCGGGCTTCTAAAACTACGTCTCCTTTAATCGCTCAGTAAATAGGTAAAAATTTTTCTTAGTACCAAACGAAAACTGATTGATGATTCAGTTAGTTAGATATGACTATTGAGTTCCGGATAATTGGATAGTGCAGCTCCAAATAACCTATAAAAACAATTTATAACATATTATAATTATGTTAACCTAAATACTAAAAATGATACTGTTTAAAAATTAGGAAATAGATTAGTAATGGAAAAGATTATCGTTAACGGTGTTTCTAACCAAAAATTCATAAACGACTATGCTTATGATTTTGAACAGATGGTTAATCAAAGAATCAATCCTAATTCCATCCCAGATAGATTATATCGTAAAGGTAAAGCTTGCTGGGTTTTTCAGACTTTAATTAATCTCAAATATTACTACGGCGATTATCTTGATATTACACTAACCAATCAAGTCCGGGCTGATGCAGTTAATCTATTACACTACGATGATTTTAGCTTTAGAGTTAAGCCGTGGGCAGGATGCACTGTTGTTTGTCAAGCTGATCGCCCACCTGTTTATGGGGCTGATTATGTCGTTGTACAAAATCCACTACAAACAGAACCCGGAAAGATATTTTTACCACACTGGCCACAACCAAACTTAAAATGCAGATCCAAAGATAGTAATGAAATAAAAACCATTGGTTTTTTTGGACACGTTGATGCTTTACCTGATTTTTTTGCAGGAAAAAATCTTATAAGCGATTTAAGTAAAAGAGGTATAACACTTAGAATATCAACAAATGATTGGACTAATTATAGTGATATCGATATAGCTATAAGTTTTAGGAAAGAGCATGACTCTGATCTTATGAGAAAACCGGCTAGCAAACTTATCAATGCATGGAATGCTGGTTGTCCTTTAATTTGTGATGATGAACCTTCTATGAGAGCTATACGGATAAGTGAATTAGATTATTTAATTGCTAAAACGCCAGGGCAATTCATAGAAGCAGTGGATCAATTACGAAAACAACCAGATTTATATACGTCAATGGTATTTAATGGGAAAAAAAGATTTGAACAATATGATCGCGAATCCACAGCAAAAAAGTGGTTTTCTTTAATAGAAAAAATCCACAATACAAATGACACTCGAAGAGTAAAAACACTTTCCCGTTTCATTGCGTTTGTTCTTTATAAAGCAAAGGTTCACTAAATCTTATCAGTTTCGTATTAGTTTCCTCCTTGTTTTAAAATGACAAAGAGGAAATTAAACCATCAATTAACTCACGCAGAACGATACCAACCCATTAACATCACATAGGCGTTAGCTACATTTATCGCTGAACTATTACCAGTGTTTCCTGTTGCCCCACTTACTAAATGGTTATGGGCACCAATCGCTACAATGTGGTTATGATTGCCTGCTGAGTTAGTATCTGGATTTTCGAAAGTATAACTTCCTCCTGAGGTTGTAGATACTTTTGGACGTATATCTCCGGGCCTTCCCATACCATTTACAGTATGGTAATGGTTTCCTGTTGTGTTTGTTGTTTTTGTCCCATAATCAAATGAGCTAGTTGTTGCACTAAATGAATGGTTATGCACAGGTAACTGTGCTGCTGAGAGAGTAATACTATCAGAGCCTCCAGAACTCAGTACGTTTGAGCCACTCATACTGGCTAGACGAATTGTTTTATTTTCACCAATATATTTCCATGTAGTGCCTGGAAATAACGCATTTGGGTTTTTATTTTGCGCAAACCAAACCACAATTCCAACAGGATAAATGGTGTTGATATTAGCTGCACTTTTTGCCAACTCCACTGTTTCCGTCAAACCAAGGTTTACCATAACTCATTAATTTACCGTAACTCTTATCAACTCAGCTTTTTAAAGTGTTAAACGGATCTAAATATGGTAAAGATCGCGTATATTCACGTATCAATAAATAACCAAAGTGGCGAATTAGAGAGAAAGATATTAGCCGCGAAGAAATTACAAACACATTTTGAGTAATAAATCAGCAAAAAATTAGCACCATCTTGCCTTGTAAGTTCAGAGAATGTATCGCGGTATACCCCAAACAATACGTTTTCCCTGAGGATTTTAACCCTCTGAATACTAGGCGTGGCCTGCTGCAATGCCATATTTTGCAACTATCACACATTAGCAAGCTTTCTTAGCCATTTTTTTGTGAGATAAATAAATTTACTTTGTGTGTATGCGTGTGTATTATGATGTCAGGTTGGGAGGATATATGAAATCAACTGACCTAATAAAAGAGCTGACTGCTGCTGGGTGTGAACTTAGAAGGCATAACGGAGGTAGTCACCAAATTTGGTGGTCACCTATAACTGGAAAGACGTTCCCGGTCCCGCATCCTAAAAAAGATCTGCCTATCGGCACTGTCAAATCTATAAAGAAAATGGCGGGGATTTAATCCCCGCCGACTTTGGAGGTCATCATGTTTTTTTCAGTAGGTGTTGAGTTGCCGAAAGATGAAAACACAGCGTATGGATTGGTTATTCCTGCGTTGTGTACCGAAGATTATGGTTGTTTCTCTGCTGCTGATAGTAAAGAAGACATTGCGATAATGGCACGTGAAGCTATCTTGTTAACTGTTGAAGATATGGTTGCAAACAGTAAAGCCATTGAACAAATCAAGGACCCTGGCTATCTGGTTTATGCAAAAAACACAGAATATCAATACATTGATAGTTGGTTTGTTATTGATGTTGATTTATCTGAATTTTCCGGAAAGCAACAACGTATTAATATCTCATTACCCGATACACTTATTCAGCGTATTGATAATCGTGTTAAAGAAAGTCCGACACAATATAGAGATAGAAGTCACTTTTTAGCTGAAGCGGCAAGACATGAACTTAGGTAACACTATGGTGCATGGATGCGCCATAGTTTAAAAAGCATTCAATTGATGCCATGTTTATGAATCCTTTACACTGTCATATGAACGCAAAGCCCGAATGATAAGTGCCGCACCTTCTCCATGAATAGTAAAATAACCAAAATAACTATTTAGAGAAAAATACATTCATCTTGAAAAAACTATGAACAAGATTTAGATGATAACTTAGCGAGTCTACATAGTTCTCTTTAAACTCGCATTATGCGATGTATCACACTTTCAGTGTGAGAGTTATCTATCATGATTATGCAACCAAGAAAGCCGATAATTTACTGAAATTTATGAAAATAAAGTATGACCGACTGGTTAAAAAACCGGAGGAAAACACGTAAAACTTGCGGGAACCAGATATAAAACTCTCCAATATTGCATTAAGCCCCGGCATAACCATTATAATTAGACTATTAGAACACTCATTAATACTCATAAATCAAATATACCCGTACTCATTGAAGATGCTTGATTTTATCCGAAATGGAGCTCATTATCCTCTATTACATCAGAATGTTTTCTGTAGCCCATTAACTGACGGCAATCTTTATCAAAGTAGCTTTTAAAAAGCATCCAATGGGATTCAACATGGTAAAAATTGGGCAAATCTGAATGTCAATAAATAACCAAAATAATGATTGAGAAAGAAATATATTGACCTCGATGCAATTACGAGCAACTAACTATTGGGTGCTAAATATACAAAAAATTAGCATCATCTTGCAAGTTCATTTGAGATAAATAAATTTACTTTATAGGTATGTGTGCATATGCTGATGTCAGGTTAGGAGGATATGAAATCAACTAATCTAATAAAAGAGCTGACTGCTGTTGGATACGAACTTAGAAAGCATGCGGAAGGAGTCACCAATAACCGGAAAGACATTCCCAGCTCTGTATCCCCAAAAAGATCAGCTTATCGGTATTGTCAAATTTATAAAGAAAATGGCGAGAGTTTACTCTCCGCCGACTTTGGAGGTCATCATGTTTTTTTCAGTAGGTGTTGAGTTGCCGAAGGATGAAAACACAGCGTATGGTCTAGTTATTCCTGCGCTGTATACCGAAAATTATGGCTGTTTTTTGCTGCTGATAATAAAGAAGACATTGCGATAATGGCACGTGAAGCTATCTTGTTAACGGTTGAAGATATGATCGCAAACAGTAAAGCCATTGAACAAATTAAGAACCCTAGCTATCTAGTCTATGCAAAAAACACAGAATATCAATACATTGATAACTGGTTTGTTATCGACGTTGATTTGTCTGAATTTTCCGGAAAGCAGCAGCGTATTGATAATCGTGTCCAAGAAAGTCCGGCACAATACGGCCAAAGCAACTAAAGTAATTACAGGGCTGTTTGAGCCGAAATCGACATAAATTACCTAAATCACTGCTAATACATAGTATATTTGCCGCCGAATAGCAGTGGCTTTATAACCATAAACAGTCTAATATATTGTTGGAAACGTTTGACATGTGTTGTATTTATCACCGTGAAAAATGGAGATTACCATAATTACAATCCATTTTAGATTTATATAGAGGTAGCATCATTGAATATTCTAAACATAAAGACGCATTTTTCAGGGTGGTCAGAAGCGGGGGTGTCTGAATACCGTTATTGTTATAAAAAGTTTGGCGGCAATTTTTCAACGCACCCTGATGTCCTTGATTATTTGCACTCACACGCAGAATGTAGAGAACGATTCTTTGTGAGAACTAATGGGAATGGTGAGCTCACAGGAGCCTTATGTGTATGGCACAATAAATATCTGGCTAATGATTATTTCACTTCCGAAATTACTAAACATCTCAATTTGCCTGTGCCAAAAGATGAATTAATTTTGCCTTTATCTACTGAGAAAAAAAGCTTACTTCCTTTTAAAGGTAAAATTATATCAGAGATAAACGCAAGCTCGATTATGAATGTTACTTACAAATTGAATGCCAGACGACAGATTTGCTTGGCAAAGAATCCAGAGATGATGTCATCCAGTACGAAAAACTCAAGAAAAAGAGAAGTTAGACGATTCCTTGAGCAAGGGGGAGAGATAATAGACCAACGTGAATATAGTGCCTCTGAATTAGTAGATATTTATTTTGAACTCTTCAAGATGCGCAGAGGTGTATATCCAGGTCAAAGAGAAGAAAACATAAAGTTCATCCAAAAATTTCGCAGTATGGTGTTTGGTAGTATCCTTTTTTATCAAGGTAAGCCAGCAGCATTTCAGTTAATAATGAAATCAGATAATCCAAAATGGTCAACTTTTGATTACATAAATATTGGGTTAAATACAGAGTTAGCCAAATTGTCTGTAGGAACTATAATAATGTGGCTCAACACTCAAAATGCGTGGAAAAAATGTAACGAAGAAAATAAGGCAATGCGTTTTTCATTTGGAAAACCTACCTACAAATATAAAGATCGCTGGTGTATCAGAGAAAGCGTTGGTCGATTACTTTTTCCATAATAATTCTGCCCTTAAATAGGGCAGTAATTATTAATATCATATATTTCGATACTAATTCATCAACTTTATATATTCATTTGTTATGTTTATTGCAGTTTTTGAATCCATATCAGTTGTAGTCCCGGAAACAGAATGGCGATGAACGCCAATCCTAACAGGATATTCACACGCATTGGCGACCACAATATAATTAATAATGTCCTTCAGGAGAAATATTATCTAGATTTACTGTGACTATGTATTGGAGTATTGGAAAATTATTGATTGTCAGAGTAACCATCACCTATTGATAATATATCTGAACCATTAGCATTTACTAATCGGGCTATTAATAAATGTGCTATAAAACTTCCCCACCAAATAACAGTGATTTTATAGCTATGAGTTCCAACATTATGAATGATAATGTTTTTTATGGGTTTAATATCAAGATCATCTCTTAATAAAAGAAATAGTGGATTTTTCCACCCTTTAATATTCTATTTCTTTCTTATTTTCAGGAACTTTCTTTTAAAACTAAACCTAAAATTACGATCTAACATAAAGCCTAATATTGAAAGGTCTTTTACTATCTGATAAATAGAGTCAAAATATTCTTTTGACAATTTATCTTCATATTTATAGATAAGCTCTATAGCATGACAAGCTGTAAGGTTTCTGAATTTTCTGCCAAAAGTTTCATCTGTTATTAAGATAACCTTTGCCATTATATTTACTTTAGATTCATCAATGGAATTAGATAAACTACCTTCTCTTTTTACGTAGTTATAGTACTTCGTCTTAGTATAATGAACACTATTACATTTCGCTAAAAATATAGACCGAAAATTCCCTGCCCGACCGAAACGCGCTGGGATCGCCCATCGTCGTGATGGCGGCGGTCGATCAGGACACCGATACCGGGAATTTTCATCATCCGCTGACAATCGGCATTCTGTTTTGCCCACGCCGTTAGTTGTTTTTCCACCTGTTCAATTTGTTCATCGATTTCGTTCAAACGGTGGTATTGCTCCTCAAGCAGCTCAAGCAGGAACGGAGACAACTTTTCCCTTAGCCACTCAAGCACCTCCGGCATTGCTTTATCCAGTGAAGCTCTGCCTTTATGTACGGTGTCACTAAATTCCAGCAGTAAACCATGCAGTGCGTTGATTTGCGCGGTTCTGAATTTCACTAACTGGTAGCGCATTCGGTGTAATGACAAAATGACCTGCTGTTCTTCGTTTTTGACGGCGACCGATTTACTGGGCTGCTGAACCGCCAGCCAAATGGCCCGGGCATCCTGAACATCATTTTTGTTTCCCATCCGAAACGCTTTGACAAATTTAGCCTGAAGCAAACGCACTTCATGCCCCAGCTTTCTCAGTTCCCGTGCCCAATAGTGGGCGCCATCACACACTTCCATGTCAATCAGACAAGGTTCTCGATTACTGAAAAATGTTAAAAAATCCTGCCGCAGCAGCGGCTTATCAACGAGTTCACCAGTGTATTCATCAACAAAATGAATTTGCATCAAATGTTTTGCAATATCGACGCCAAAAGGAGTAAATTTCATGGGTGGATCCTCCAGTCATCAAGGAGCAACAGTCTCCCGTTTTTAGGCACTATAAGATAAGGCCAGAAATCTGCAAGGATCCACACTTCATCTCTCAATTCCAGCACAATGCCAAAGGCTAAGTGGTTAGGATGCGTTCATTACATTCTCTAAGAATTTTCCTATTAAACCTTCTAAGTTATATTCTGCAACTATAATTGATAACTTTTTGTTAGAATGTAAATATGAACCTTGCATTATCATACCTCTTGTATTATTTAGTAGATGCTATTAAATGTTAAGTGCTGATTTCACTCTTTTTAAATAATTTGAATCATATAAGTTTGAAATCGCCATTTTTATTTCATCGCTGTCAGATAGTTTTTTTCCGTTAACTATATCCTGTAATTTATTTATTAATTCAGAGGGTTTATCAACAGGATATAACTCACCATTTATTTCATTGATTATGATATCAGCTGGACCAGTTTTACAGTTAGAACTTATACAATATATACCTTGGGAATTAGCTTCACCTAATACCATAGGAAATCCCTCAAAATTTGAAGTTAATAACAATGTTGTAATCTCTTTAATTTCACTGATAATATAGTGCCACGGCTCATTGTGCCAACCATGCCATATTATATTGCTAGTTATATTTAGACTATCTGCTAAGTTACGTAATACTTTTTCATCACGACCACTACCAACAATATTTAACTCCCAATTACCATGAATTTCCGATAATGCTTTAAACATGCCACTAATGTTCTTCTCGTCATCAGTTAATCTACCTACATATAGAAATTTAGTTATACTCCCACTTGGTCGAGGGATAATTTCGCTTTTCTGAGAAACAGGATTAAAAATAGTAAAGATTTTATCTGGATTAACTCCTTTATCAATAAATTGCTGAGTTATCCCTGAACTAATGGAAAGGTGATAATCAGCTTTTGTTACATAAATATTTTTGTATAATTGATCAAGAGAAGAGTGAATCCATGAGAATATAGGGATCTTGGAAAAAATTAATTTTTTCGCTAGACTTGTTATATAGCAACTTAGTGGATCTGTAGCAATAATGATATCTGGCTTTTCTCTTTTAATAAATTTAGAGAATAAAAAGGAAAAATGTACTCTGCGAGCCTTTGTATTATATATTTCAGAGCGGATGCGATGAAATGACATACCATTTAACCATCCATCATCTATTTCAACACATCCTTGGCGAATATCATTGATAAAGAGGAAGCTGATATCTAATGATGTATTATCTTTCGATAATAGAGTCACTAATTTTTTGCATACAATTTCCTTTCCTCCAAAGCCTGACATATCGTAGCCTACGAGAATAATTTTTTTTGCTTTCATAAGTTAATTCAACCTTATCTTCGTTACCTATTCAATCTCATCTAAAAATCGGTTTCAACACAAATCCTGTTTATATTTTCCATAGTATAAAATTTATTCAGTAATTTTATCTTCCGGTAATGAGCTATATTTCATGACTTTATTATTAAAGTTCAGAACATTATCTTGGTTTTCACATATTTCATTAGACAGCATTTTACAATTCTCAGATATTGTAGACTCTTTAATATCTGTCCACTCTGAAAATAGTGTTAAGAAGTTCATTGAATTGCGTTGAACGTTAATAATATTACGTGACGTATCGTCGTAAGATGTAATAAACATAGGAACCTGATAATTCTGCTTATATTTATCATTATGAGCAAGCCTCATCTTCTTACTATCTTTCTCAAAGAAAGAAACTCCGTGATCAGCAAAATACATCAAGGACCAATTCTTCTCATTTTTTTGTGCTTCATCAGTAATTATTGATAGCAAATCATCAGTGTTTTCAATACTCTGTATATAGCAAGAAACCTGCTCTGACTTAAAAAATACCTTATATTCATAATTTGTCCTGATACAGGCGGGGGAATGAGATCCCATTAGATGAATAACAATTAGCTTCTTTTCTCTCTTATCCTCTAAGGCTTTTTTCACAATTGGTATTATATTTGTGTCAGGCATATTTCTGTTAAGACCAGAACTAGATTCACCTTTTTTAATAAATAATGGAGAGTCTGCTCTCGCACCCATACTAGCAACCGGAGTATCAAATATCCCCATAGAACCCTGATTTGATATCCAGTAGGTATAAAAACCAGCTTTTTCTGCTAATGTAACAATATTATTGCTTAAAATATTTTTACCATCTTTGACCATTGCTAGTGAGTTTGCCAACGATATTTTAGTTGATGGACCCGCTGATATATAATTTGTAAAAAGCGTTCCATTAGCAGTGCTCATAAAAGGTGTATTATGTATCGGAAATCCATACGCATTCATAAAATCTCTACGTACGCTTTCTCCAATCACAACAATATAGGTACTATATTTGGACTTTGCTGATACCGTTCCCCATGTATCCTTTTCACTTAAT
Source organism: Photorhabdus hindustanensis (assembly GCF_002968995.1). Classification (NCBI taxonomy): domain Bacteria; kingdom Pseudomonadati; phylum Pseudomonadota; class Gammaproteobacteria; order Enterobacterales; family Morganellaceae; genus Photorhabdus; species Photorhabdus hindustanensis. The sequence goes on along the minus strand of NZ_PUWT01000091.1, from coordinate 2,173 downwards.
ATTTCCTGCATTTTTTTATATTCACTTTTTACCATTATAAAGTTGGTAGTGACATCTTTAACTGCTCTAATTTCAGGAAGCCCAGAGTCAAGGATATTGAATTCCTCACCCTGTATAAAAGCTTTTAAAGGGTGGTGTATTACTGTAATTAATGCAAAAGAGAATAGAAAAATGTTAATATTTCTATGTAAATTAATATTTACTTTCAGAGAGAGCAAACAAGAGAACAGGATAAACGTACTAAAAAGATAATATTCAACTGGAATAGAAGAGATAAATTCACTAGCTTCTTGTTTATTTGTATAGAATAACGAAAGAATTGAGTTGAAGTTTGGTGATCCGTATGTAAGCCCGATAGGGGCATAAACGAGAGTTGCTATACCAAGAACCATAAGCAGGGTCCTGTAAACCACAATCACCTTATTTAGCAATAGAAAAATAAAGAATATAGCGAATACATACGCTATTTTTAAGCGATAACCTAAAGCCATATGAGCTAAAAGGCAAAAAATGAAGAGTGCAACAACTGGTAGTAGCTTGATTAGGTGGTTTTTTGTAAGTTTCATATTTATCTATTAATAGGTCATCGCGTAACAGTAAAACGTATTTTAGCTTTCAAAAACAAGAAAAATGGAGGTTCAATTTCTTCATCCAGCCGAAACTTCTATTAATACTGTACCATATATTTTTCATTATGTGAACAAAATAAATCTTGGCTACTTAAAAAAATAAAATTTAAACCTAAATACTTTATTTATAATACAAATGGACCTACATAATATAGAAGCACCATTACAATTTCCCAGTATAGAAAAATACGAATAATACTATATGATGATAAGTCATAGTAGCAGATAAAGTAAATAAAATAGCTTTTAAATGCATGAATAATTAAATTTTACCTGAACTATTTAATGGATAAAGAATTTAGATGAAAACATTACTATCTCTGATTTGATGGGAAGAAGCTAGCATTGACGATTATCGTCAATGCTACAGCCTGCGCGGAGGGGGATTAGCAACACACCCCGTTGTTTTAGATTTCATTCATAAACATTTTAAATGTGATGAAAAGTACTATGTACAGAAAGATTCTAATGGGTTATTGACTGCTGCCATATGCATATGGGGAGAGCGGTTTCTTGCAAACGATCCTTGTACTCCGTTATCGAAATATATCCGTATAGCTATTCCTAATGACGAATTAATCATACCCGCTTCTCCGGAAGCTAAATTTGTATTGCCTATTAAATCAAAATTTATTTCTCCTTTAAATAGGAAAAATTTGATTAATTCAACATATATATTTAATGCCAATAGAAGAGTGTGCATTGCTAAAGAATTAGGTAACGGTGGAATATCGACAAAATCCCAGAAAAAATATAAAGACCGATTGAAGCGCTTTCTAAAGATTGGAGGAAAAGTCGTAGATTGTGAATCTTTCAACCCAAGAGAAATAGCAAATATTTATTTCTCTCTTACCGAGAAAAGATGGGGTTCTTGTTGTGTTGATGAGGCGCTAACTCAAGAATTATTTGAACTAATTCAACCTCTTATATGGGGAAATATATTATTTTACAAAGATGAGGCATGCGCATTTCATTTTATTACAAAGACATGTACTTTTGAACACACTATCTTTGAGTTTATCCAGGCAGGAATGGATACTTCAGATGAATTGCAAAAGCATTCTATTGGCTCTTTACTAATTTGGAGCAATATAGAAAGAGCTCATTCTCAATATGAAAATGCCAGGTATTCCTTCGGCTGTCCATCCAGAGAATACAAACTCAGATGGTGTAACCTGCAACCCATTGGCAGAATATTGAGTCTGTAAAATTAAAAAGATCTATCCCGGTAGATTGCAAAATAATAGCATAATATTTCTAAGATAGACTAAATAGAATGCCTTACGATTGTTATCGGGCTGCTTATGCAGCCCGATATCAAAATACATATAACTATGGCTTTTTAGGCCAGTTAATGTCTGGTGCTGATGTAACATCAATACGGCTCAGTGATATTTGGTATTTTTTCCAAGCTACTAACTGTGCTTTTTCCTCATCGTTTGCCATATTTAGATCCATAGCATCTTGTAATGGTGCGATTTGGTTTGTTGCTTCGGCTATTAATTGCTGCTTTTGAAGTTTAGCCTGTTGCTGCAATTCTTCTT
>NZ_PUWT01000090.1:0-1888 GCF_002968995.1 Photorhabdus hindustanensis | reverse complement strand
CTCAATCAATATGGCTATGAATTGCAGACAGAATACGGTTTTTCAGGAAAAGAAGCTGCGGCTGCAATTCAGAATTTAGTTAACGGGGGAGCATTTGTTGCGGCTGCCGCAGATGCGAAAGCCTATAATGAAGCATTAAGCTATCTGAAAACGTACAGCGTACATTCAGGACAAGCTGCTCTCGGAACGGATGCATTAACGATATTACCCGGCACGCCAGGAACACTTATTCGGGGAAGCATTGTTGCCGGAGGTTCATATCAGGCTGGTACGGGTATTGGGCAGGTTATTGACGGCAAATATGGTAGTGGCGTAGCAAATATGAGTCTGGGTTCACTGGCTATATTTGGAGGTGTTGCCGGTAATAAAGCCATAACCAAGCCGACAGAAGGAATCGTCTCACCAGATAAACTCACAATTCAGGAAAGCAGTAGAGTTTTAGATAAAAAAAACTCATACCTCCATTCCTAAGGTCACAGCAGAGTTAACTGATAAAGAAACCGGGAAAAAATTTACTGACACTAATCAGGGGAATAGACCCGACTTTTTCCTTGGTGAACATAGTCGTCCAACTTTAATCAACGACGTAGTACAAGCGAAAATAGATAAACGACCAAATAAATCATTTCCTAACGGGAGTATGGCATCAGCCCACGCAGAAGTAGGTACAATCCAGCAAGCTTATGAAAAAGGTATGACACATGGGAGAGACATGAAAATGACAGTTACTGGAGAAAAAATATGTGATTACTGTCGAGGCGATATAGTCAAGATGGCCTCAAAATCTGGATTAAAATCTTTAACTGTATTTGAAAAGGAAACAGGAAAGATACTTTATTGGCAACAAGGTATGCGTAAATTTACTATGGAGGAACCCAAATGAATGATTTTATCATCGGGTTGCTTTTTTATGGAAAAAAAGGATATAAAACAATTAGCAACCCAATATGGGGAGATGTAGAATCATTCTTAGATAACATCAAATATAATAGTGGCGAAGTCTCTCTTGAACTACGTGAAGAGCCAAATTTTGGACCAGTTAACATTAGAGTTTCTGCTAGCGATGGTAATTATCTAATAACTTTATTGGAATATACTGAAGATGACAGTGAAGTGCGAACATACTGGGATGAAACAAAACCAGATAAGCAAATATTATTATACGCTAATTATTGGCCTGCTCGTCAGCTCACAACAAATTTCGATTTTGTAGTGAAAGTATTCAAAGAGTTTTTTGATACAGGCAATGTGTCAAAAGAACTTTTAAATTAAGTAACCAACCCCGGCCATTCCAAAACCGGGGTTATTTTTACCACCAGCATTAATCCGGCAGGATAATATCAAATTAATTCAAATTCTTTAGGGGGAAGTTCTCCATGAAGAAGCACAGGAAGCATTCGCTTAATTTTAAGTGTAAAGTCATGCCACATTACCACTGGCCTTACCCTCAACGCCGGTCGGGATGCGACGCTCAAAGGTGCCTAGGTCAGCGGCGAACAAATTACCGCCGACGTCAAACGCTACCTGACGCTCAGTAACGAACAGGGCAGCAACCGCTACGATATACGTCAGTGCCGGTGTCAGTGTTACTCTCGGTCCACAACCGAGCGGTTCATTGAACCTCTGTACAGTAATGTTCCGGTGGACTCACCTTGCGTTGTCAGATAACAACAAAATGGGATGTTAACGGAAGGGATTCTCAGGCCAGGGCAGCAGCTCATTCAACCGATTGTTCGGCCAGACAGGCAGCCGGCTGAGGACATCACGTAACCAGACCCAGGGCTCATGTCCGTTGGCCTGAGCGGTTTCCAATAGGCTCATTATCATGGCCGCCCGTTGTCCCGCGGGCAGGGAACCCGCAAAAAGCCAGTTCTTTCGCCCGAGCGCC